>DAOTHK010000054.1:0-8219 GCA_035447625.1 Chlamydiales bacterium | reverse complement strand
TATGAGAAAAATCCTATAGGGGTATGTACTGGAATGGCTTGGACTGCTATGGGAGGGGTTGTGATTTATATTGAGTCGATTGCAGCGCCTTCTGATAAAACCGAGATGAAGCTTACAGGACAGGCTGGAGATGTTATGAAAGAATCTTCAATGATTGCATGGAGCTTTTTACATAGCAGAGCTTTTCAATATAACCCCAAAAAAGGTTTTTTTGAAAAGAAACAGATTCATGTGCATATTCCTGAAGGGGCAACTAAAAAAGATGGGCCCTCTGCAGGTATTACTATGGTAACTTCCTTGCTTTCTCTTCTTTTAAATAAGCCTGTAAAAGATTCCTTAGCGATGACAGGGGAAATTACTCTCACCGGCAAAGTTTTGCCAATTGGAGGAGTAAAAGAAAAGTTGATAGCTGCAAGAAGAGCCGGGATGAAAACTTTGATTTTCCCAAAAGATAATTTAAGGGACTATGAAGAATTGCCTGCTTATATTAAAAAGGGAATTAAGGTTCATTTTGTCAGTCATTATGATGAAGTTTATGATATAGCATTTAATAAGAGAAAATAGCATGTGGAGTACAGTAAGCACAAAAAAATTAATTTTACCTGAAAAGCTAGAGCTGTGGGCGCAAAAAATTAAAGATCAAGGTCTAACGATTGCAACGATTAATGGTTCTTTTGATTTGATGCATGCAGGTCATTTACATATTTTATATGAGGCATCGAAACAAGCGGATGTTTTGCTTGTTGCACTAAATTCTGATGCTTCTATACAGGGCTATAAAAGTATTTCTCGGCCGATTATTCCTTTAAAATATCGTTTGCAGATGATGGCAGCAATTGAGTTTGTTGATTT
The DNA here is from genome assembly GCA_035447625.1 of Chlamydiales bacterium. Lineage (GTDB taxonomy): Bacteria > Chlamydiota > Chlamydiia > Chlamydiales > SM23-39 > DAOTHK01. The sequence goes on along the minus strand of DAOTHK010000054.1, from coordinate 7,367 downwards.
TATAACTTATTTTGATGAATTAACTCCTTGCAATCTTTTACAAAAGGTTCGTCCATTTGTTCATTGCAATGGTGCTGAATATGGCGCAGATTGTATAGAAAAAAACGTTGTAGAAGAAAATGGGGGAAGGGTTCATATTATTAATTTAGTAGAGGGACTTTCAACCAGTAAGATAATTGAAAAGGTAAAATTATGCGACAAATAGTCAATTTTAATGATGAATCAATCGGACAAAGGTTTTCCTATTTTTTGATAAAAGAGGGAATTGAAAATACGCTGGATCAGAATAAAGAAGGTCAGTTTGTGCTATGGATTCATGATGAGGATCAGATTGAAAAAGCAAAGAATTTTTTAAATGAGTTTCAGCAAAATCCTGAAGATAAAAAATTTGATGTTTCTTATGAGGAGATAGCTCCTTTGCAAGAAGATCAGGAGATTGAAAATTTTTCTGAAGAAGAGGTATTGCCTGAAGAGTCGCAAAAAGAAGAAGCTCGAGGATTTTTCCATTTTTTTACCATATCGATTATCATTTTATGTTCTTTTATTTACCTAATGAACTTAACGCAGGAAGCTGTTTTAGCGAAAAAGGCTCCTTATGGAAAGGGATTTTTATTTACTCCAGTACAAAAGGCTTTTCTGTATGATTTGACAAGTTTTGAAGAAAAGAAGCAGGAAGTTATTGAAAAACATCAGTTGGATTTATCGAATATTCAACAAGGGATAAAAGTAACTCCGGAACAAAAAACTGCTTTAGACGAGCTTATGATGGTTCCACATTTTCAAGGATTTGACCAGTTAATTTTAAGAAAAATTCATCACAAAGAAGATAGTTTTTCTTTTCCTCCTATGTTTGAGAAAATTCAAAAAGGACAGATTTGGCGTATATGGACCCCTGCTATATTGCATACAGCATGGTGGCATATTTTATTCAATATGATTTGGGTATGGGTACTGGGTAAATTGATAGAAGAAAGAATTTCAAAGAAAAAATTTTTCTTGCTGATTGTGATTACAGCAGCGGTTTCCAATACTTTCCAATATTTGATGGCCGGTCCTCTTTTCCTTGGTTTTTCAGGAGTCGTTTTGGGGATGGCAGGATTTATTTTTGCAAGACAAAGGGTTGCTCCTTGGGAAGGATATCCTCTGCCTCGTTCCACAATTTATTTTTTAGGATTTTTTGTCGTAGCGATGGCTGTTCTTTCTTTTATTTCTTTTTTTATGCAGGCACTTGGAGGACCGATTTTTTCTGCAGGTATTGGTAATACGGCTCATTTAAGTGGTGCATTTACAGGATATATTCTTGGAAAAATGAAGTTTTTCAAAGGGAGAGCACCATGAGTATTAAGGATTTGGTTATTTTAGGTTGTTCGTCTCAACAGCATACAAGATTTAGAAATCATGGAGCTTACCTATTTCGAATGCAGGAAGAAGGTCTTTTATTTGATCCAGGTGAAGGGACTCAAAGACAGTTTATTTTTGCAGACATTGCTCCTACATGTGTTAATCGGATTTTTATCAGTCATTTTCATGGCGATCATTGTTTAGGTCTTAGTTCGATGTTTTTAAGGCTGAATCTAGACAAAGTGAAACATCCGATTCATTGTTATTATCCGGCATCAGGGCAGAAGTATTTCAATCGTTTGAAAAACTGTTGTATTTATCATCAAAATATCCAAATTATTGAACATCCCGTAAGCGAAGAAGGACTAGTCGAAGAGACGGAGAATTTTACAATTGAAGCATATGCTTTGGAGCATGGCCCTGATTCAATTGGCTGGAGGGTTTCTGAAAAAGACCGTTTGAAATTTTATAAAGACAGACTTGATGAAGAAGGAATTTTTGGGAGAGCGGTTAAAACGCTTGAAAAGGAAAAAAGTATCGAGATTAATGGTAAGACAATTCGATTAGAGGATGTGAGTTATTATAAGAAAGGTGATGTGATTGCTGTGACTTTGGATACAGTTCCATGCAGAGGGCTTGAAAAAGCAGCTAAAGATGCTACAATTTTACTTTGTGAAAGCACTTATTTGGATGAGCATAGAGATCTTGCATATCAATATCATCATATGACGGCCACCCAAGCAGCTCAAATTGCAAAAAAATGTAATGTAAAATTACTTGTTTTAACACATTTTTCAGCCCGCTATCGTAGAAGTGAGCTATTTGAAAATGAGGCTAAACTAATTTTTGAAAATACGATCGCTGCGGAAGATTTGAAAAAGATTTCATTTCCTGATTAATGAGATAGTTGTTTGCGGATAAGGCCTGCAGTTATAGCAAAAGCAGAGGCGATATTCATCGAATTCTTTCTGCCAAGCATGGGGATTTCTAGCAGATAATCAATTTCTTTTAAACTGCTATCGGAAAGGCCAAATTCTTCATTTCCAAGGAGAAGAGTGAAACGTTTTGGGAAAATGAAATCGTAAACGGGAATTGCTTCATCAGAGGTATCGAGTCCAATAAAAGGGCGTGGAAGATCTTTTAATTCAGCTTCGTTATAGCAGGGGATAAATTCATAAGCTCCCATAGAAGTTTTGATTACTTTGTGGTTATTGATAAACGGTGTGTTTTTAGAAAAATAAATTTTTCCGATGCGTAAAGCTTCCGCTGTTCTTAAAATATTGCCAACATTATACGCAGATCTGACCTGATCCAGGTAAATACAGTTATCTTGAAAACCTTCTTTTTCTGTAAGCCTGTCCGTTCTTCTGATTTCAGGTAGTAAATTGTGTTCCTTAAGAGTAAGATTGGCTTTAGATAGATGAAGGTGATAGGTGTTAGAAAGAGTCTTTAGATCAAAGTTTTCAATTTGGGGAATGGAAAGCCATTTTGCTTGTGTATTGTATTGTTTGAGCTTTTCGTGCTGCAGGTTTCCTCTAAGCACTTCTTCATAAATTTCTCTTATAAGTTCGGCACATTTTTTATGTTGTTTTTGAAGATCTAATTCGTTGAATTTCTTTTCTGTAAATATCATTGGTATTTGTCCTTGTATTCTTCATATGTTCCGCTGTAGACAATAATGCCTTCATGGGTAAAAGAGATGATTTTTGTTGCCACTTCTGAAATAAGATCTCGGTCATGGCTTGAAAAGATGACTGTTCCTTGGAATTGATTGAGTCCCCAGGCTAGAGCTGACACAGATTCTAGATCCAGATGGTTGTTTGGCTCATCCAGGATCAATGTGTTAGGAGATTGAAGCATTAAAGTTGCTAAAATCATACGAGCTGTTTCTCCTCCGGATAATTTGAAGATTTCTTTAAAAGCATCATCTCCTCCAAATAGTAATTTTCCAAGAACGCCGCGTACATCTTGATCGTAACAATCGGATTTATGTCTTTTTACATAATCAAATAAAGTTTCTTCTTTTGGGGTATCCTCTAAGATGTCTTTGTGATTTTGAGGAAAATATCCTTTAAGGATGTTATGGCCATACTCTACTTTTCCGGAATCAGGTTCTAGGACCTTTGCGAGCATTTTTAAGAGAGTAGTTTTTCCAAGACCGTTATTACCAATCACGGCAATTTTTTCACCTCTAAGAACCTCTAGAGAAAAATCCTTAATTACTTGATTGTCTTCAAATTGTTTGGAAATGTGTTCGATTTTCATCACAATTTGTCCACTGGGTTTTTCAGGGTTTAGAAAGCGAATGTAAGGTCTTTGGATATTTGATTTTTTAAGTTCTTGCGGTTGCAATTTATTGATTTCTTTTAATCTGGATTGAACTTGGCTAGCGCGGGATCCGGCTGAAAATTTTGAAACGAATTCTTTTAGTCTGGCAATTTTCTTTTCTTTGTTTTTGATTTCATCTTCCATTTGAGAGCGGATGGATGTTTTGGCTATAAGCATATCATCATAATTACCAGGATAAATAATAACAGTTTCATAGTCTATGTCGGCAATGTGTGTTGTAATGCTGTTTAAGAAATGCTTATCGTGGCTAACAACGATTAAAGTTCCGTCGTAACCTTTTAAAAAGTTTTCTAGCCAAGAGATGGAAGAAATATCCAGGTGGTTAGTAGGTTCATCGAGCATTAGAGCTTCGGGTTTCCCAAAAAGAGCTTGGCAAAGAAGGACTCTAAACTGCCAGTCAATGGGAAGGGTGTGCATTCTTCTTGTTTGGTCTTCAACAGGAATGCCAATACCTGATAGTAATTCTTCTGCATCGCTTTCCGCCATGTAGCCGTCTTCCTCTGCGATGACTTCTTCAATTTCTGCTAGTTTCATTCCTATTTCATCGGTGATTTCATGTTCGTATAAGGAATCTCTTTCTGTTAAAGCATTCCATAGTCTTTCATTTCCCATTATAACGCAGTCAAGAGCTGTAAAATCTTGGAAATGTTCGATGTCTTGTTTTAAGTAACCGATTTTTTTTGGAAGTTCAACAGAGCCGGATGTTGGTTCTTGCAATTTCATGATAATTTTGAAAAGAGTTGACTTACCGCAACCATTTGGTCCGGTTAATCCGTAACGTTCATTGTTGTTAAACGTTATTGTAACATCTTCGAATAAAGTTCGTGCTCCCATTTTTTTCGTAATAGAATGTAGTGTAATCATTGCAAGTCCTTAATTTTTTTCTAAAAATTTTAGCATAAGTAGTTTCTATATGCAAGAAACGTCAAATAAGAAAATTGATAGCATGAAAAAGTTGAATGAATTAATTTCTTACATAGGAAGGGTATTTCGATTATGAAGAAATATATAAATGATTTTTTAGCATATATGGAAATAGTGCGTAATTATTCCAAACATACTCTTCGTAATTATGAAATTGATTTAATCGGATTTGATAAATATTTAGAAACTTTCCATCAAGAAATCTCTAGTAATGTTAAAAAAATTACCAAGTGGCATATACGAGGTTTTTTATCTTTTTTATCGCATAATAACTATCAAAAAGCGACAGTTATGAGAAAAATCTCATCTATAAGGTCTTTTTTTACATTTCTTAAAAGAGAAAAAGTTCTTGAAAAGGATCCGATGTTATCTATTGAAAATTTAAAAAAAGAGAAAAAACTTCCTTCAACGATGAGTTATGAAGATGTGAAAGTGTTATTTGAGATGCCTGATCTTTCTCATTATCTTGGTTTTCGTGATCGTGTAGCTTTAGAGCTTTTCTATAGTTCGGGTATTCGTCTTTCTGAACTTGTGGCTTTAAATAGAAAGGATATTGATTTTTCTCAAAAATTGATCAAAGTTGAGGGAAAGGGAAAAAAGGAAAGGGTTGTCCCTGTAACTCAAATGGCATCAGATTGGATTTCAAAGTATTTAAATCATCCGATGCGTCATACAAAAAATGCAAAAAATGAACCTCAAAAAGATGAAAAGGCCGTTTTTTTAAATCGTTTTGGGAAACGTGTCAGCGTTCGTTCTATTGATAGAAAATTTCAATTATATTTAAAAATGTCAAACTTGATGGGGAGAGCTACTCCTCATACAATTCGTCATACTATAGCAACTCATTGGCTTGAAAATGGTATGGATTTAAAAACTATTCAAATGATTTTGGGTCATAGTTCATTATCTACAACGACTATTTATACACATGTTTCAAAGGATTTGAAGCGGAAAGTTTATGATGAAACGCATCCACGATCATAAATATATTTTTTGAAGATTATGTATTTGTTTTGTTAAAGAAATTTTAAAAAACAAATTGTCTTTTTTTTAAAAATTTATATACTTTTTGAAAAAATTGAATGGTTTTTCAGATGGCTATAGTTGCGGTTCCAGTTTTTAGTACAATCGTACAAAGAGGTATGGTTCTTATTTACAAAAGAGATCGAACTTCATTTGAAGGAAAAATGGTATATGTAAAAAAGGTCATAGATTTTATTCACGATGTCTTTGCTGTAGACCATAAAATGTTAAGGCCAATTAAATTTGTTGCTAAATATCTTTTTGATAATATTTGTCCTGTGAGCTTATTTGTTTATGGTTTGTATACTCTTCAATTTCCTTCAATCTATTTTAAAATCACATATTTAGCTTTAGCAGCTATAGGAATAGAATTCTTTAATTTTGTGATATTTAAATTTTCTAAAAAGTCTGCTTATTTGTATGGAGAATATAATGAAATGCTTGATAAAAGCGTGAAGGATGGGCATTGCGAAGCGAGTTATCTTGAAGAAAACTTATGTGAGATAGGTTTTTCGCCTATGCGATATATTTCTGTTATTTTTAAATATTTGAACAAAGATTCATTTGATCAAGGGTGTTTTATAAGAGATAGAAGAAAGGCTTTCGAGGGAAATTATATGGATGCTTCTATTTCGGAGAAGTGTATTAAAGAGAGTGGATCCTCTCCTTTTACAAGAGAAAAAGTAAGTTTAGTTTATGAACGCTATGTTGCAGGAGAAAAAAAATATGATAAAAAAATTAAAAAATTATTGAAGCGTTTAAAATCGATTAATGGAGTTTCATTTGATTTAGGATCGCAGTCAAAGTTGTATAGAAATCCATTAGATTTTAAAGGAAAGTTTTCGGATTTATTAAAAAGTTTAAAATTAATGCCTAAAACGCGTGAAGAACAGCTTGAATGTTTGCAGAAGGTATCACAATGCATACAATTGATAATAGATGAAAATTATGTGTTTCAAAAATTTGAAGCTTATAGAGTTTTTTCAAATAGCAATCTTGAAAATTTATCTAAAATGATAGAATCAATTCATGAAATTCCCCAATTAGAAGAAGAAAGAAGATCTTTGGAGACCATTCAAGAAGCATTTGATCGAATTGCTCATCTAGAGGGTATCTTAGAAGGTTTTGAGGAAGAAAAAGCTTGTGCTACGCAGAGAGGAGAACCGTTACAATTTTCTGAATTACAAAGTAGAATTTTACAATATGATAATATTGGCTTGATAGATCCTTCTGTGGAAGATATTGAGACTTTAAAAAGTCTTATCCAAGAGCATAAAAAAGATATGAAACAAGCTTTTAAAAGAAGCGTTTTAAATATTCGAAAAAAAATATCAGATTTTAAATCATATCAGGAGATGTTATTAATAAGTTATGAGGTAGAATTTTATATTTTTTGTTTGCATAGGGATGGGATTCTTTTTGACAAAGTTGATTCATTATTAGAAGCTATTCAAAGTAATAGTACCAAAATTATTGAAGAGTTAAAAGGTAGTTTTCCACCCAATATTTCGGAAGAGTTAGAAGAAATTTTTCATCAAAAAAGAGATCGAGTTACAGCATTTTCGGAAGAAAATATTCGAGAAATGATTAGACAAATTCCACAATCTTTAGAAGAGGATTTGTCTCAGAATATTCACAAAGCAATGCATTCATTAAATATGGAGATTCGGGAGGACCTTTATGGCATTGTAAGAGGTTTTAAGGGGGTTTTACCAGAAAGTATTATGCAC
>DAOTHK010000053.1:0-8675 GCA_035447625.1 Chlamydiales bacterium | reverse complement strand
GGGTATGCAGGCATTGGCTTCAAAAGTGACTTCTTTGTCAAAGGAAGCTATTGCAGCAGCGATTCCAGTTATAATGCCTTGGGTAGTTGATAATGCTGGAACTATTGCGACGACTATCGGGGGAGCGGGTTGCTTGGCGACAGCCGCTGGTGCTATTCATTTAATTCGTTTATATATTAAAGAAACTAAAGAAGCAGCATTGCCTGAGTCTTCTGAATTCGATGAGATTGAAGATCAAGAAGCTTCAGTCATTGTATCCTTAGAAAAACAAGAAATGGATTATCAGCAAGAAGAAGAGGATCTTTTAATTGAAACAGCTGTGTTAGATACACTGCGTAAGATAGTAAATAAAGTCGAAAAACAAGTTCGTTACGAGGACTTGTTAGCTGTAGCCATTTCTGGTGACCCAATACCCGCAATTCCTGAAGAAATGGATATACCTGTAGCGCCTGAAATGGATCTGCCTGTATCTGTAGTAGCAATGGAAACTCCAGTAGCTCCAGAAGCCCCACTTCATCAGTTATTTCTTGATCTTGAGGCTTCTGATGCTGTAAAGAGCGAAAAAGCATCTGTTGAAAAGAGTTTGTTTCAGCAAATCAATAAACCTCAAAGCGTTATGAAAAAGGTAGCTTTCGTTGTGGCTGCTATTGCGGCAGTAGCCTTTATTGCGATTGGATTAGCATTATCTTCAGCAATGTTGAGTTCTGTAGGTTCTGCTATGTTCTTAGCAGGAGCAATATATTTAGGAGCGCGTCATTTTTCTTTAGAGGGTCAAAAAGACAGAGCAATTAAGAGTATTTATCAAGCTATAGAACAACATAGGGCTTCAGGTCTAAGTGATACAGTAAGTCTAGATGCGGCATTTAAGAAGCATGTATTGGATTTCTATAAGAAATATCAAGGAAGAGTAACATTGAATGAGTTATTTAATGGAGCTGTTCTGCTCTTTTTAGAGAAAAATGAAATAACAGACATTAATAAATGTTTCAAAATTGAGACAAATGGAACATCTGAATGGGTTACTGTTGAAGAGCTTTTGCAAGTAAGATGGAAAAAATTTGTTTCTGAATTAGATCAAAGTGAATTATCTAATTTATCTATAGAAGCTTTAAAATATGTATCAGATAAAACTCTTGTAACAATGTTTGAGGAGAGAGATCCTCTCTATACAATTCGTAATGACTTTGAACATTATTATATGACTTATTGTCCTCAAGATGCAAATTTAGATGAAGAAATTAAAAAATTCCAAGAAGCTCTTTTTCAATCTCTTCAAAACGCGTTATTGAAAGGTTCTTTTTCTGAAGAAAACTTTTTAGCCGGATTGTTGATTGTAAAAGAAAAAATGCAAATTGTGAACAAGGCATTAGGTCTAGATGAGTCTTCTGTGGATGCTTTTGTTAGAAAATTTGCAAATCATTACAGATTGGAAAAAAGAGAGTTTGTGAAAATAAATATCGAGCATGGTCAAGCGGTGAGCTTGTACAATCAATCTAAGGAAGATTTAAGAATAGCTACCTCGAATTTAGCTATATTACCACAAGAAATTTTGAAAGAAAGCAGTTTGGGAATTTCGAAAGATTTGCTTTTCGGTCAGTCTTTAGATGCATTTAATGTAAAAATGGATGAACAGATTCAGGGACTTAAAGAGGCGGAAACTAAATATAATTATCAGAAAGGAAATTTGAAAGAAAGATTGTCAGCTTGTGAGCCTGTTAAGGTAAGTTTTGAAGAAAAAAGAAAAAAGTTGTCAGAAGATTTTGAAGTAGCTCGTAATGAAAAATTTGAAATTTTGCAAGCAAGTCAAGTTGACATTAGAAGTAAAAAAATGTCAGCTGCAGAGGAATCTGCTGCATTTAATGAATGTCAAGCGAAATATGAGTCAGAATTGCTTAAAATACAAAATGAATATTTAGATGGTTTGGATCGTGCTGTTTCTCAGTATAAAGCGGATATTAAAAAGGCATTATATCCTGATGAATTAGTTCAGGAATCTATAGAAGTTTTAGAGGCTTTAGAAGTTCCGGCGGCTCCTGTATCTCCAGAGGAATTGGATTATTATGAAAAGTTATCAGGTTTTGAGGAGATTATTAAGAGTATTCAGCTTGAGTTAAGTGATTTTGAGGATGCGAGTACAGTGTATGCAGCGTCATCAGCGGATGCTCATTCTCTAATTGAAATTTTAGAGGGTCTTAAAGAAAAAGGATTGGCTCTAAGAGCTCAATTGGATGCAGTTCAAGTTGAACATGATCAGAGAAAAGAAGAAGCTGAGAAATTAGAAGGTTTGATGTTGAAGCTTTGTCTTAATGATCCAACACTGTTAAGCTTGTATGAGGAAGGAATTAGCATTGGCAATATTGCTTCGGCAGTTGCTGCTTCTTAATTGTCTTATCTGATTTGTCGGATGTATGAAAAAGCCAATCGTTTAGATTGGCTTTTTTGTTTTTTTAGAAAGTCTTTTTAGCTTGATTCTTTCAAATAATGATAGGCTTTTTATGCCGTTTTTTGAAATTTTTTCCAACATAGCATTGATGAATAATTCATCTTGATTTGTTGGTTTCTGAGATTTGAAGTCATAAATTTTTGCATTTTGATAATAGGAGGTAGGTTTTCTTGAGATGATGCGAGAAAACTTATGGCGTAGGTTATGAAGAGAGTTTTCAAAGTTATTTAGAAACATGAAAGGGCTTTTCTCATTCCAAAAGAAAATAATATATAGGTATGTGAAAATAGATGTTAATAGGTATGTGAAAAAATAGATGAATTGACCATTTGATAAAAATAAAACCAAATTGAATCCAAGCAAGGCAGTAATGAGATTACATGCTTTAAAGGGAATGGCAAAAAATAAGAGTAAGCGTGCGTGGGGATTGAGAATCATCCAAGCGATTAACAAAATGTATAATAGTAGTGTGTTACCCGTAAATATTGTGCTTAAATTGAATATGTTCATTGTTATGAGGGCGGTAATCGAGGAAAAAATTCCAGTGGATAGGATTAGGTAAAATAGGGATTTTGAAGACTTTCTTTCTAGAAGCGCGCTTCCGATGGTCCAAATGATGTAACTGTTGAAGAAAAGATGGATGGCAAAACCCGCGTTGAATACAAAGGAATTTTGACAAAATAACTGGGTTAGTATCTGCCATAAAAATAGTTTTTTGATTCCGGCATAAGAAAGAGTGAATAAAAAGGGGATAAAGGGAATGGTTTTGGCAAAGATTGAGCAAAGCAGGCTGATTGAAATAGTTAGGATTACAAGGGTTTTGATGAGTGAGGGGGCTTTTTTAGGGCCGAATTGATAAAGGTTATGACGAAACATGAATCTTTCCTTTAAAATTGAATAATTTCTCACTATAGCATAGTTGCTTTCAAAGCGAAAGATATTATCTGGAAAAGCTCTTTTCAAAATAATAAAAATGACAAGAAAAATTTTGAAGAAAGGATTTATTCCATGAATGTACTTGTTATTTAAAAGATTTATCCATATCATTAAGCACTAAATATATAAAATATGGAGATTAATTATGAAACAAGATACGCATCCTGCTTATCAAGAAGTGCTTTTTGAAGATTCTTCTACAGGAACACGTTTCGTTTGTGGAAGTACTTTAAAACCAAAAGAAACAGCTATGCATGAGGGAAAAGAATACCCTATTTACCGTGTGCCGGTTTCTTCAGCATCACATCCTTTCTTTACCGGTTCAACTAAATTTATCGATACTGAAGGACGTGTTGAGAAATTTAGAAATAAATATAAGCGTAAAGGTTCTGCAAACTCTTCTGAAAAATCAGAAAATGAGTCAAAAGAAAGTAAGTAGTAACCGGAAGTTGTTCCCTTGGAAGAAAAAGTTCAGAAGCTCCTAAATCGTTTGGATGAGGTTGAAAAGTTATTAGGTGATCCTAGTGTTTTTTCAGACCAAAAAACTTTTAAGGAGCTTTCTCAAGAGCATACATATTTAAATGAGCTTAAAGAAGCTTGGGGATATTTTCAGAAGATTCAAAATGAGCTGATTCAAAACGAATCATTGCTTCTATCGGAAAAAGATCCTGAAATGATTGAAATTATCAAAGAAGAAATCAATCATTTGAAAAGTCAAATTGAAATAACGCATAAACAGATCGAAACCATTCTGGTTCCTCCAGATCCAAGAGATAATAGAAATATTATTATGGAATTGCGTGCTGGAACAGGAGGTGAGGAAGCGGCCCTTTTTGTTGGGGACTGTGTTCGAATGTACAAGCTTTTTGCCGATAGTCAAGGTTGGAAATATGAGATTTTAGGATCAACTATTTCTGAAAAAGGTGGCTATAAAGAATATGTGATGTCGTTGTCTGGTAAAAATGTTTTTCGCTTTATGCAATATGAAGCGGGTACTCATAGAGTTCAAAGGGTTCCGGAAACAGAAACGCAGGGAAGAGTCCATACATCGGCAATCACTGTTGCGATCATGCTGGAGCCTTCCGATGATGAAAAAGTAGTGTTGGATGAAAAAGATCTAAGAATCGATACCTACAGGGCTTCTGGTGCTGGTGGACAGCACGTGAATACAACTGATTCGGCTGTTCGAATTACTCACTTGCCTACAAACATTGTTGCTTGTTGCCAGGATGAAAGAAGTCAGCATAAGAATAAAGAAAAAGCTATGAGGCTTTTAGTAGCTAAAATTGCGGAAGAAAAAAGGGAAAAAGAAGCCAAAGAACGTTCGGAGACAAGATCTATGCAGATTGGTTCTGGGGATCGTTCTGAAAGGATTCGGACTTACAATTTTCCACAAAATCGGGTGACGGATCATCGTATTGATTTAACCTTGTATAAGCTAGATTCAGTGATGGAAGGGGATTTGATGGAAATTGCTTCTGCCCTTGTGAACTATTACTATCAGGAAAAATTATCTTCTTAATGAAAACAGTTTCTGAAATTCTCACCTTATCTGTAGATTTTTTAAAAAAATATAAAATAGATGATGCAAGACGTAGTAGCGAAGAAATTATTGCGTATGTCTTAGGGTGTTCCAGATTGGAGCTTTATATGCAATTCGATAAGCCTGTCGAGGAAGAAGAGTTGCAAAAGATTCGGCAGATGCTGAAAAGAAGAACAACTCATGAACCATTGCAATATATTTTGAAAGAAGTTCCTTTTTATAATGTTTTGTTGGAAGTTGATAAAAATGTTTTGATTCCAAGATCTGAAACAGAGATGCTCGTTGATATTGTTGTAAAAGATTTAAAGAAAAGTGGTCGATGCGAGGGAAAAAAAGTTTTGGATTTATGCACGGGATCAGGTGCAATTGCGATTTCTTTAAAAAAAGAGTTTCCAGGTTTAGATGTTTTTGGGATAGATATTTCTGAAGAAGCGCTAAAGGTTGCTCAAAGAAATGCAATTAAAAATGAGGTGGACGTGCGTTGGCTTCAAAATGATTTTTTAGCAGGTATTGATGAAAAATTTGATTATATTATTTCTAATCCTCCTTATGTTTCTTTTGAAGAATATGAGTCCCTGCAATCCGAAGTGAAGCTCTTTGAGCCGAAGACAGCTTTAGTGGCCGATGATAACGGTCTCTTTTTTTATAAAAAACTAGCAGATATTTATGAAAAATATTTGAATCCTGGTGGAAAAATATTTTTAGAAATTGGATTTTTACAAAAAAATGCTTTATTCAATTTATTTTTTGATAAAAAGTGGAAGATTTCTGAATGTTATCAGGATTTGAATGGAAAAGATCGCTTCTTTTTCCTTGAAATAGAATGACTTTCTCTTGTATCCTACTAACTTACTTTTCTGGATTTATTAGTAATGTTTGATAATATAACAAAATCATTTCAAAATCTCTTTGCAAAGCTTGGCAAAGAACGTGTTTTTACAGAGAGCAATTTGTCTTCAGCTGTAAAAGAAGTTCGTATGGCTTTGCTTGAAGCGGATGTGAATTATTCCGTTGCTAGTAGATTCATTAAAAAAGTTAAAGAAAAAGCCTTAGGCGAAACGGTGATAAAAGCGGTTTCTCCCAAGGATCAATTTATTAAAATTGTTCACGATGAATTAAAGCTTTTAATGGGAGAAAGTGAGTCTTCCTTAGAGTTTGCGTCGAAGCCTTCAGTTTACATGTTATGTGGACTCCAGGGGGCTGGTAAAACAACCCATGCCGCTAAATTAGCTTATTATTTAAAAAGTAAGCATCATAAAAAAGTAATGTTGGCTGCCTGTGATTTGCAAAGACCTGCTGCGATTGAGCAGTTAAAAAAATTAGGTCTGCAGGCGGGAGCTGATGTTTATCATGATCCAGATCAGAAAAAGCCGGTTTCTGTAGCTAAAGCAGCTTATGAATGCGCTAAAAATGAAAAATATGATGTTTTAATTATTGATACAGCTGGACGGTTACATGTTGATGAAAATTTAATGTCGGAACTTTTAGAAATTAAAAAAATCGTCAATCCTCATGAAGTTCTTTTTGTTGCCAATGCAACGACTGGACAGGATGCTGTAAAAACAGCTGCTGAATTTGATGGGAAAGTTTCTATTACAGGAACAATTTTAACAATGTTGGATGGAGATGCAAGAGCCGGAGCGGCTATATCCATTCGAGAAGTGACAAATCGTCCGCTTAAATTTGAAGGAACTGGGGAAAAACTGGAAGATCTTCAAATATTTAATCCGCATTCGATGGCTGATCGAATTTTGGGAATGGGAGATGTAATCAATTTAGTTAAAAAAGCTGAAGAGCACATTTCCGAAGAAGAACGTCAGAAGATGGAAAAGAAGCTGAAAAAAGCTTCTTTTACTTATAATGATTATCTTAAACAAATGTCGATGATTCAAAAAATGGGATCGATGAAAAGTCTTTTGAAAATGATTCCAGGAATGTCAGGCATTGGTAATTTAGATCTTCCTCAAAAAGAGTTGAAAAAGGTTGAATCTATTATTTTATCAATGACACCAGATGAAAGAGAAGAAAGAGTTGAGATTTCGCATAGCAGAAGAAGACGAATTGCTAGTGGTGCAGGATTAAAAGTTGATGATGTCAATAAGCTTGTTAAAGGTTTCAAGCAAATTAAACAATTACTTAAAAGTATGAAAGGTAAAGGCTTTATGCCAAATATGAATCAATTAAAAAATCAGATGAGAGGACAACTATGGCGTTAGTGATCCGATTAAGACAGCAGGGAAGAACCAATCGCCTTTGCTATAGACTTGTAGTGGCAGATCAAAGATCTCCAAGAGATGGTAAGTATGTGGAAAAATTAGGATCTTATGATCCTTATGCTGCAGACGAAAGTAATTTGCAATTGAACGAAGAACTATTGCAAAAATATTTGGATAACGGTGCAATGATTTCGGATAAAGCAGAAGCTTTAATCCGCAAAGCAGCTCCCGCTATCATAAAAGATTATAAAGCAAAAAAAGAAGCTAAGCGCTTAAAAGAAATTGCTAAAAGAAAAAAGGCGAAAGCGAGTAAATAAGCAATGAAGATTGATATTCTTTCATTATTTCCTTCTTTTTTTGAAAGCCCTCTTCAGGTGAGTATTTTAAAAAGAGCGATTGATAATGGGATTATCGATATAAATTGTTTAGATATTAGAGATTTTTCAAAAGATAAGCATAACAGGGTGGATGATCGCCCTTTCGGAGGAGGCCCAGGTATGGTTTTGTCTCCTCAGCCTTCTGTTGATGCTATTAGAAGTGTGAAGACCGAGTCTTCACATGTAGTATGTTTGACACCGCAAGGATCTCTGTTTTCTTCACAGAAAGCAAAAGAGCTTTCTCAAAAGAAGCATTTGATCTTGTTTTGCGGACATTATGAAGGAATAGATGAAAGGGTTATTCAGACTGAAGTGGACGAAGAGATATCCATTGGTGATTATATTTTAACTAGTGGATGCTTGCCGGCTTTGGTTGTGATTGATGCAATGGCTAGATATATTCCCAATGTTTTAGGACATCCGGAATCAGCTTATGAAGATTCTTTTGAAAATATGAGATTTGAAGGTCCTCAATATACTAGGCCGAAAGAATTTGAAGGACATGTGGTTCCTGAAGTGTTGATGAGCGGTCATCATAAGGAAATATTGGATTATCGCACACAAAAGGGAATGGAAAAAATGAGGATAAGCCGTCCAGATCTCTATCAAAGCTTTATGAAAAAAGAGTTAATTGAAAAATAAAGGAGACGAAAGTCGTGGCGCAACAAAATCAGATTATTGAATCCTTCGAATCATCGTATTTGAAGAAGGATGCACCTAAAGTTCGTATCGGCGATAATGTACGTGTGTATTTTAAGATTGTCGAAGGAAAAAAGGAAAGAACACAGGTTTTTGCTGGAACAGTCGTTGCTTTAAAAGGAAGCGGGCTTTCTGAAACAGTTACTGTTTATAGAAATGCTTACGGCTCTTCTATGGAAAAAGTTTTTCTCTTACATAGCCCTATGGTAGATAAAATTGAAACAGTTTCTGCTGCCAAGGTAAGAAGAGCTAAACTGAACTATATTAGAGGTGCGACAGGAAAAGCAGCTAAATTGAAACAAAAACAGTATAGCAAAGAAAGCACTCTTTCCAAGTAAGGGATAGCTTCTATAGTTAGAAGCAGAAAAGTAATTATTGCCTCTTTTTAATCATTTTAGGCAGACTGATACAGTTTACTTAGATTATTAAAAAGAGGTTGTTTTGTCTGAGCAAAAAGCATC
>DAOTHK010000052.1:0-8771 GCA_035447625.1 Chlamydiales bacterium | reverse complement strand
CCCCCATTTTATATTCTAGACGAGCATACAAAAGACCACTTTCATAATAAAGCATCCAAACACCATGTTTTTCTCCTTCAACATAATTGCCTTTCGCTAAAAGCTTTTGGCTTTCTGAATAAAAATGAGCTTCACCATGAAGCTTTCCTTCTTTATAAAACATTGAAGATTGAATTTGTCCATTGGGATGAAATGAAAGATACTTTCCTTGTTTTTGACCATTTGTTAAAAAATATTCTTCTAACAATTTTCCATTTGAATCTCTTATTTGCTTATGATCGAGCGTTTCAGAATCACCTTTTAATAAAGTCCTATTAAAATCATTTTCCATAGCTATCTTCTTTTACATTGTATTAATGAAGATATGATCCTATCTAAGAAACATTCTAATCAAGTCAATAATAAGGATTCTTCTTTTACAACTCCTATAAGATTTTGATAACTTTGCAAAGCTTTTATTTGAATAAACTTTCCTGTTTTTTTCTCTTTTTGAAAAAAAAGAACTTGTTTTGGTGCAGCAAGAACAACAAAAGGAGCTTTTATGTAATAATTATATCCCATCACTTGATCGATTGTTTTCTGATTAATCTTATGAGCTTTGCACTCAACAATAACCAAAGGAAACAAATCATAGGAGGGATGAAGCCCTTTTCCATAAACTAAAATATCCACCCGTCTTTTTTCAGAAGAAAAAACTTCTTGAGAAAGATGAGGAATAGAAGAAAGGTCTTTTTCAACAGCAATCAAAGATGATGGAAACTGCAAAGTTTCCATCATATGCTTTAAGACCTGCTGCCTAACTATTTCTTCAGGCAAGGCAGGAACGCTTTTTTTACGTATTGGATCGAAT
This sequence comes from Chlamydiales bacterium, assembly GCA_035447625.1. GTDB lineage: Bacteria > Chlamydiota > Chlamydiia > Chlamydiales > SM23-39 > DAOTHK01. Next base: position 7,921 of record DAOTHK010000052.1, on the reverse strand, counting down.
AGTGTTTTATGATTGGATTTCAATAACACCAAATTCCTGATCTCTTCTTCTATAAATGACATTCATTGACTGATCTTCTTCAGAACGATAAATCATAAAATTATCTCCTGAAAGCTCCATTTTCATAACAGCTTCATCTTGAGTCAACATCTTAATAGGCATTTTATCTGTTGAAACAACCTTATGGAATTTATAGATTTCTTCTTCATCTTTTAAATTTTCTTCATCAATTTGTTCATTGATTTCTTCAACATCACCCTCAAGTCCCAAAACGTTTACATTCATATCAAAAACAGATAAATCTTTTACACGATGTTCCTGTAATTTCGTCTTATATTTTTGAATTAATTTAAGCAACTTCTCTGTTGCCTTATCAATTGCTGAATATAAATCTTCAGTGACTGCTTGCACCTTTATCTTATAATGTAAAAATTTCATGATAATGGTAACGGTATGAGAAAGTTTTTGAACTTCAAGTGTTACAACGATATCTAAAATATGATCTGTAAAATGTTCAACTTTTGAAATTTTTTCACGAACATATTGATCGATAGCTTCGGTTACTTGAATATTCTTACCGGTAATTGTTAAATTATACCCTTCATTATCGAACTGTTTGTTTGTCATACAAGCCTCATAAATATTTTTTGACGTAGGTGTTACTATATGTAAAACGCTGATATAATGCAAAGCAATGAAATCATCAAAAATATTTTCTTGCAAAGCTCTCTATTTTTTAATACTTTGAAAAAAAATGGTGCTGTTTCATGAAAAAATTGTATTTGATCTGCTTTTTTATCTTTTTTTCAACTTTAAATGCCAGTGGCAATAGTTATCCCATTAAAAAAATTCGAAAGGATTTTCCATTTTTAAAACAAAAAATGAACAATCATCCAATTGTTTACTTAGACACAGCCGCCACCTCCCAAAAACCAAAACCGATCATTGATAAGCTCCATCATTTTTATCTTGAAGAATATGCCACAGTCCATAGAAGTGTTTATGAAAAGTCCATTCTTGCCACTCGTAAATACAACCAGGCAAGAGTTTCCATACAACAATTTATTAATGCCTCGAGCTCTTCTGAAATCATCTTTACAAGAGGCACAACTGATTCTTTGAATCTTGTTGCCATTTCTCTTGGCAATTGGATCATCAAACCTGGTGATGAAATCATTATCTCACAAATGGAACATCATTCCAATATGGTCCCATGGCAAATCATCTGTCAGCAAAAAAAAGCTAAATTAAAAATCATTCCCATGAAAAGCAGTGGAGAATTGGATCTTGAAGTATTTAAAAAAATCATTTCTCCAAAAACAAAAATTGTCGCTATAGGCCATGTAGCCAACTCTACAGGAACTGTGAATCCTATCCAAGAAATCGCAAAAATCGCTCATCAAAATAATGCTCTTGTTATCGTTGACGGTGCACAAGCCATCACACATGTTCCTGTCGATGTCCAAAAACTGGATGTCGATTTTTACGCTTTTTCAGGTCATAAAATGTATGCTCCAAACGGGATCGGTATCTTATATGGAAAGCAAGAACTTTTAGAAAAAATGCCACCTGTACAAGGAGGTGGAGACATGATCCGCGTAGTTTCTTTAAATAAAGCCACATTTCAAAAACCCCCTATCAAATTTGAAGCTGGTACTCCCATTATTGCAGAAGCTGTAGCCTTAGGTGAAACCATTCAATATTTAAATTCCATTGGAATTGAAAATATTTTCAATTGGGAACACGATCTTTTGACTTACGCCACAAGCAAAATCCAAAAAATTAAAGAAGTACAAATTATCGGTAATGCTCCTAATAAAAGTAGCATTATCAGCTTTATTGTCCAAGACGTCTCACCAAAAGATGTAGGTTCTTTCATGAACCAAAAAGGTATCGCAATTCGAACAGGATGCCATTGCGCTCAACCTGTGATGAGAAAACTTCATATAAAAGGAACATGCCGCATTTCATTTGGCATCTATAATACAAAAGAAGAAATCGATTACTTTATTGCCTGTCTAAATGAATTAATCGAATCGAAAAAGTTACCGCAATAGATAGAATCTATTCCTCTCTCAATGACATCCTAAATATTGATAAGTTTGCGCACAAAGATACTCTTCTATTTTATCGATGACATGTGCGCAAGAGGAGTTAAAAACTTATGAGGAATTCGTAAAACACAGAAGATTTTAGCATCATCCAAAGACTTTTCCAATAAAACTCAAATAACGCACCGAAGAGGACTCGAACCCCTAACCCCTTGGTCCGAAGCCAAGTGCTCTATCCGATTGAGCTATCGGTGCTAAAACAAGAAATATTATCAGCTGAAAATATTTAAAACAATTACAAACATCTTTTAAAATTCATTCAATCAAACATAAAAAGATAAATTTAACCATGGACAATTCTTTACAAAAAACGCAAGGCATCATTCTATCAAAAACCCCTTTCGAAGATAAAAAGAATATCATCAAAGTGTTTACAAAAGATCACGGTCTACTGACTTTTATAGTCAAAAAAAGCAGCAAAAATCGCTTTATGTATGATTCTTTCACATCCATTTTCAATACAATTGAATGCATCTTCCCCTATAAAAACAAAAACATCCACACTTTATACGACGTATCTCTCATTTCAGAACCTCTAGATATCAGAAATTCGCTGCAGTCTTTACAAACTGCGGCATCTTTATGTAACTTTCTGTTAAAAACACATTTGGGAGAAAAACCATCTCCGCTTACGTTTGATCTTTTGTCATTTTACTTAAAACAAATCCCCTACAGCCAAAAGCACAAACTACTCAAACAAAGTTTTCAGCTCAAAATTCTTACTTTGGAAGGATTGATTCATGTAGATTCAAAATGTCACCACTGTGACCAGCAGACCCAATATTATTCGAAAAATCATTTTTATTGTTCAAAACATAAGCCTCTCAACAGCCTTCTTCTTGAGAAGAACACGATAAACTGTTTACTGATAATGACTTACACAAAATCCTTTCATGATCTGAATCAAATAGAGCTGACCGAAGAAGAAATAGCAATTATCGATACAATTATTGAAAATGGACTAAAAGAGTAATGCGAGAAGAGGGACTTGAACCCTCACGGATATAATCCACAGCGCCCTCAACACTGCGTGTCTACCAGTTCCACCACTCCCGCATAAATTAGAAATGATTAATTAAAAATAATAATGATTGATTGAAATGCAAACAAGAAAAAAACTATAATTTATCTAAAAGAAAACTGCTTCTATATGAAAAAAATTTTAATTTTCTTCATCAGAATATATCAAATAGCTCTGAGCCCCTTTCTAGGCAATAATTGTCGTTTTGTTCCAACTTGTTCAGAATATTCTAAAGAAGCTATTGAAAAACATGGACCTTTAAAAGGATCTTAGTTAATGATCCGGAGAATCTTGAAATGCCATCCTTTTCATTCTGGAGGATTTGATCCCGTTCCAGAAAAAAAGAATGAAAAAAGCTCTTCCAAATAAGTAAAAACCATTCATTAATATTATTCATTAATGATATGCTCTATTAAAAAATGACAACTACTCAAAGGAATACAGATGAAAATTTCATTATCCCTTTTAAAACGTTACCTAGATTTAGACCTACCAATAAAACGTATTGCCGATCTTCTAACTTTAGCAGGATTGGAAGCGGAAAAAGTTGAAAACGAAACCCCTCCTTTTGAAAACGTTGTCAGTGCAAAAGTTGTAGAAGTCACAAAACATCCCGATTCAGATAAATTACAAATTGCAACAGTTTTTGATGGAAATGAGCATTTTCAAGTTGTCTGCGGAGCATCTAATTGCAGAAAAAATCTCATTACCGCCTTCGCAAAAATTGGAGCAAAATTAAAAGATGTTACAGGAAGTGAATTCATCATTCAAAAATCTTCCATTCGCAATGTTGAATCCTTTGGAATGCTATGCTCTGAAAAAGAACTTGGCATCGGAAATAGTCATGATGGAATCATGGAATTTCCTAACGATTACCCTATTGGAGCAAATCTATCTGAAAAACTGTGGGATCCTGTCTTTGAACTTGGCTTAACTCCCAACCTCGGACATTGTATGAGCGCCCGTGGAATTGCAAAAATTTTAAGTGCTGTTGCAAATATTCCGTATAAAGAAGAAAATTCTTTTTCTCTTCCCTCGTTTGAATCAAACGAAAAAACGATCGATTGTAAAATTTCAGCAACATCCGGCTGCGATCGTTATAGTTATTTAATCATTGATAACCTTCAAAAAGCAAAAACTCCTTTCGAAATTGAAAGAATTCTAATTGCCAACGGTATTCGCCCTATCCACATTGTTGTCGACATCTTAAATTTTGTGATGCTAGAAACAGGCCAACCTATGCATGGATTTGATAAAAGTCTTATTGAAGGAGATTCAATCGAAGTTGCATATAATGAAAGTACTGAATCTTTTGAAGGTTTAGATGACAAAACTTACAATCTTCCAAAAAATTCGCTCGTCATTAAAGACGCAAAAAAGACACTTGCTTTGGCAGGAATTTTAGGAGGAAAAAATTCTGCAATTTCTGAAAGCACCTCATCAGTTCTTTTGGAAGCTGCTCATTTCTCTTATCTACCTATAAGAAAAACTTCCCACAAACTCAATTTACGTACCGATAGCTCTCTTAGATTTGAAAAGGAAACTGATCCCAATATGACAATTTCAGCTCTTAAAAAGGCTGCCGCTATGATTTGTCATTACTGTCAAGGATCGGCTTATATGCCTCAAGACATTTGTCTAAAAGAATTCCATGAAAGAAAGATTTCTTTAAGATTTGAAAGAGTCAATAAAATCTTAGGCACAGAATTAAGCCACAATGAAATCATCGAAATTTTTTCTAAACTTCAATTCCAATTCAAGCAAACAGAAAAAGCCTTAGAGGTATTCATTCCGACTAGTCGCAACGACCTGAAATTAGAAATCGATCTAATTGAGGAAATTGTAGTTGTGTATGGCCTTAATAACATTCCAAGAAAAAAAACTTATTTTACCACATCTTCAGTAGACTCAAGTCCGATCTATCTTTTTAATGAACAAGTAAAAAACCAAATGATCAATTTGGGATTACAAGAAGTAATTACCTGCGATTTAATCAGTGAAAATAGAGAAAATCTATTAGAAAAAATGAATATAGAAAAGAACCAATTCGTCCACGTTCTTCATGCAAAATCACAAGACCAGTCTCTTTTAAGACCTTCCCTTTTACCAAGTTTTCTCGATGTGGTTTCCCTAAATTTTGATCAAAAAACTGAGAACTTGCAATTTTTCGAAACAACCAGAACCCATATCAAAACAAATGATAGTTATCAGGAAAATTGGGTTTTAGGAATTTGCATAGCTGGAAAACAAGAACAAGATAATTGGAAAGAAAAAGCACAAAATGTCTCTTTCTATAATTTAAAAGGAATCATTGAAAACCTATTAAATAAATTCACAATTCACGCTACCTTCGAACCTATTCAAACTGACATCATGCATCCATATCAAACTGCTAAAATTCTTTTAAATGGAACTCAAGTCGGAATTTTAGGACAAATTCACCCAACTCTTTTAAATGAATCCGGAATCAAAAAACCTATTTTCTTTGCGGAACTACTACTTACAGAAATTTTCAAGAAACATCAAGCAAAAATTGCTGTTGAATCTCTTTCAACATTTCCAGGCTCAGAAAGAGATTGGACAATTACTCTCAATAAAAACATCTCTTTTGAAATCATCCGCAAAGCAATTGAAAAATCTCGTCCAGAAATATTGGAAAAATGGAACTTAATCGATCTTTTTGCAGATGAAGAAAAAGTGGGAAAAGACAATAAAAACTTAACTTTTAGATTTTCATATCGTGACAAAGAAAAAACTCTTTCTTCAAAAGAAGTTGATCACGAACATAATGAATTACTAAAAAAAGTCATGAATTTTTTAGTAACTTATTAAACGCTTGCCAATAGATCCTTTTGTTCAGTAAGATGGTAATACATCTTGACGGAGGTTAACAGTGAAAAAGTCACATATATTTCTAGCAGCATCAATGCTATTTTCTCTTGTCTCCTGTAACAACGGTGGAGAAAACAATTCTACCGTATCGCAAAAATTTATCCATAAATATGGTTTTGCAGTTTCAGAAAAAGAATGGCAAGAAAGAAATGAAAGCGGAAAAATTATTACGAATTATCCAAATGGGGTTGTTCAAGTCAGTCATTACGAACAAGGAAAATTGCATGGGGAATCCACAACCACCTATCCTCGCAGCAATATTTTCGAAAAAGTTCTTGTATATGATGAAGGTTCTTTAATCAAAGAAACAATCAATGACAAAAACGGCATTCCTTTCAAAGAAAATGTTTTTGAATTCGACAATAGAAAAATCACAACATATTGGTATGCATCTGGAGTTCCAGCATCTATCGAAGAATATGTCGATGGAAAATTAATGAAGGGTGAATATTTCAACAAAAACAACACTTTGGAATCATCCATTACAGATGGTTATGGCACAAGAATCAAAAAAGATCGTTTTGGAAAACTTTGTTCTAAAGATCTTTTCGAAGAAGGCTTAATGACTTATCGTACAGCCTATTACCCTTCAGGAGAAGTTCAATCCACAACTGGATTCAAAAATTACGCTCTTCATGGAAAACAACAAAGTTTTTCTGAATCTGGCAAACTAATTATGGAAGCCAACTGGATCCATGGATTAATCGATGGGACAAAACTTGTTTATAAAAACAATAAATTGTTCAAAGAAATCCCATATAATATGGGTAAACGCCATGGTATTGAAAAACATTATGATCGTAATGGTGAAATCGCAGCTGAAATCAAATGGATTAATGATGGAAGACACGGATCCTGCAAATTCTATTATGATGATAATACCGAAATCAAATGGTATTATTTTGGAAAACAAGTCTCGCTAGATAAATATAAGATGCTTGAATTAAGAGATAAATTGATCAATGAACTTAAAAGCGATGCAATTGTTTCTACAGACTCCCCCCAACAAACAGATGAAGTAAGACAATAAAATCTTACTTCTTTTGTTCAAAAAAAAACTCCATTCTTTCGAATGGAGTTTTTTTTACTCTTAATTTCTTTTGAAATTATTCAATATTGCCTTCTGATGACTCATCTTCTACTTCAGCACTTGCTGTAAAATCATCTTCGAAAATTTCATCAGCATCTAATATCTCATCATAAAAATTATCATAAGGAGCCTCTTCTACAGACTCTTCTTCATAAGCAATAAAATCACTATTTAATTCATCAACAAAATTTTCAATCTCTTCTACTTCTTCTGCTATTAGCTGAGAATCTGAACTTGTTGGTTTCTCAATTTCTTCTGAAATTTCATCAAGAGAAACTAGGTTTGATTCTTCTTGTTCTTCTATCTCTAAATCTTGATCAGCTTCAGATAAAAGAAGTTCAATTTCTTCATTAATCTCTTCTTGATTATCTTGAATAATGTCATCAGTTAAAACAATAGCGTTTTCAGCTGATTCACTTAACGCTGAAAGCTCTTGATCTAACTCTTGATCATTTGGATTAAACATTTCACTAGATAATTCATCAGAAAACTGCATTGTGTCTTTTTTTTGGCAGCTTGAGAAAAGCATAAAAGCTGATGCCAAAAATACTAAATTAATACTTAACACAAATTTTTTCATAAGAACCCCACGGTTTTTTATTAATAATAAACTCTAATCATATCGTTTTTAATGTTTTTTAAGGCAGAACTTTTTCAATCCGATAAAATATATAATATTTTAAATATTTTAATCCTAATTGGCACGGTTTTTGCAGATAGGTTAATAAACAGCCAAATTAAGGAGAAAAACCATGAGTTCAAAGGATTTAGCCAATAAAATTGCCCAATTAGAATTCCAAAATGACC
>DAOTHK010000051.1:0-8780 GCA_035447625.1 Chlamydiales bacterium | reverse complement strand
TTGAATGATTTGATCGGTGTATTTATTGATATCTTCTTGATGAATGCTGGTCAAAGAATATTGATAAAGACCTTTTTGAAGGCCTGTTCCAGATTGCAAGTTGATAAGGGGAATGGTGGCTAAAAAGCTGTTGAAACCTGCAAAGGGATAAAGTGTTTCCATAAGGCGTGCAATGACTTTGTCGATAGGTCCTCTTTCAGAAAAACTTTTTAAATTCACAAATAATAATCCTTCATTATCTTGTTGCAAGGCCGTAACAGCCATTAGAGAATCGACAGCGGGATCTTGTAAAACTTTTGCAACGGCCTCATCTTGATATCGTTTCATTTGAAAAGGAGAGGTTCCATCATCTGAATGAATAAATCCTGTCAAAAAGCTCTCATCATCTTCAGGTAAAAAGTCTTTGGGTATTGCTACGAAAACAAAAGCGGAACCGATAATGGAAGCAAGTCCTATTAGAAGGACTTTCTTCCCATTATTTAAAGCGGTTTTCAAACTTCTTTCGTAGACGGTGAGTAATTTTTTGGTAATCCAGTTAGCAAATTTTTCTGCAAAAGAAGGTTTTTCTCCGTCTACTTTTTTTGGAATGAAGCGGCTACAAAGAAGAGGGGTGAAGGTAAGTGCTAGGATAGTTGAAAAAACGATGGCAATACAAATAACCATGGCAAATTCCCTGAAGATTCTTCCGACGATACCTCCTAATAGCAACATAGGTAGGAAAACAGCTGCTAGGCATAGGGAAGTGGAGACAATGGTAAAACCAATTTCTGTAGATCCTTTGAAAGTCGCATCCATCGGTGTCATTCCTTCTTGTACATGGCGTACATTGTTTTCTAAGACAACAATAGCGTCATCCACTAAAAATCCGATGGAAAGTGTTAATGCTAGAAGGGAGAGGATATCGATACTGTAATTGAAAAAATACATAACACAGAACGTTCCCAGCATGGAAAGAGGAAGCACTAAAACAGGTATGATCGTATTGGTTATTTTTCCTAAAGTAAAATAGATGATGAAAATAACCAAAATAAAGGCAATGAAAAGCGTTAGTTGTACATCATCGACTCCTGCTTGGATAAATTTTGCTTTATCATAGAAATTATGCATTTTTAGAGAAGGTGGTGCTTGTTTCATAAGACCTGGAAGAATCTCATTGATATCATCGATGACGCGGACGGTGTTTTCTCCTACTTGTTTGCGGATAGCCAGAATGACGGAAGGGACTTTGTCTTTAGTTGTTGCGTATTCGATACTGAATTTATCTTTTTGTAAGCTGTCGAAAGCTCTTCCTACTTGAGCGATTTTAACGATGGATCCATCTTCATTTTTGATAGTAATGTCTTCATATTTTTTTCCTTGAAGCAGTTGTCCGTCGACATCGATAGTATATTCATTTTTATCTCCGAAAAGGGTTCCTGTAGGAAGGTCTACGTTTGCTTCCTTGATAGCAGCAGTTACTTGATCAAGGCCAATGCCGATTGCTGTAATTTCTTCGGGGTTGATTTGTATACGCGCTGCAAAAGGAGATCCGTAGGTTTGCACTTGGGAAACACCGTTGATCATGGAAATTCTTTGTCCAAAAAACGTATTGCCATAGTCGTATAGTTCGGCAAGCGTCATGGTGGGTGAGGTAAGCGCAAGATAAAGGATAGGAGCTGCTGCCGGGTTTACTTTTTCATAAGTCGGGTTATAAGGAAGGTTTTGCGGCAGTTTGGGTTGGGCTCTGTTGATGGCTGCTTGCACGTCGATGGCGGCGGAATCAATCGGACGGTTTAAGTCAAACTGCATTACAATGACGGTGCTTCCTGTTGTGCTCTGAGAAGAGATGATTTCAAGTCCTTCGATTGTCATAAATTCTTGTTCCAAAGGCGTGGCACAAGTGCTGGACATGGTGGAGGGATTCGCGCCGGGGTAGGAGACTTTTACTTGTATTGTGGGATAGTCGACATTGGGAAGATCGCTGACGGGAAGCGCCTTATAGGCGATGACACCAAAAACCAAAATGGAGATCATCACCAAAGAGGTCATAATAGGACGTTTGATGAAAGGATCGGAAATGCTCATGAAGCCTCCTTCCCTGAATTTTCTGAAGAGATAAAGACATGTGCATCAGGATATAGATTGAGTTGTCCTTCTGTGACAACTGTTTCGTCTTTTTTCAACCCTTTTTCAATTACGATGAATTCATCTTGTCTTTGACCGGTTTCAACTTTCCTCATTTCTACTGTCTGATCCTCTTTCAGAACAAAAACAAATTTTCCGGCCTGAGTGATTTGGATGCATTGGGAAGGGATTAATACGGCATCTTTTAAAGTGGTTAAAATGAGTTTGGTATATATGAATTTTCCTGGCCATAATTCTTTGGATTCATTTTGGAAGACTCCTCGAAGTTTTATCATACCGGTATCGACATTAACAAGGTTATTGATGATTTCAAGTTTTCCCATGTAGGATTTCATTTTTTCAAATTCATAGGATACTTCGACATCTAAAGTAGCTATTTGTGAATATTTTTGAATGTCAGGAAGTCTTTTTTCCGGTACGCTGAAAGTAATGTAGATAGGATCCAGTTTTTGGATCGTGATCAGTGTTTCAGAGCTGGATGGGTAAATCATGTTGCCTTTGGTAATAGTTAGAATACCTGTTTTTCCATCGATTGGAGCAAGTATTTCACAATATTCCAAATTGAGTTTGGCATTGGCGATAGCTGAAAGATTTTGCTCAATGACAGCTTCCAGTTTGCTGACATTGGCTTCCATTTCCTCATAATCTAATTGAGAGATATAATCTTTTTCTATTAAAGAGCGGTTTCTCTGTAATTTGTCTTGGGCAATTTTTAAATCCGCCATATTTTCCATAAGAAGAGCTTCTTGCTGGGCAAGTTCTGCAGCATAGGGTCTCGGATCGATGGTGAAAAGAAGGTCTCCTTCTTTAACTTCCTGTCCTTCTTTAAAATGAACATTCATTAATTCTCCTTCCACCCGGGTATTGATTTTTACGGAATCAATGGATTCAACATGTCCAAAAGCGGGGATATACAAAGGAACGTCTTTACTGATGGCTTTTGTAACTTTGACAGGGTACGAGGGGGGCGGTGTTTTTTCAGGTTTCTTATTACAACTAATCATTAGAGATAAAAGAATCAATCCTGCGCATAATTTTTTCATTTTATAGACCTTGTTTCATAGTTTTCTTTCAGGCATAAGCTGCCTGTGGCATATGCCAGGGTTGAAAGAGATTGAAACCAATCTCTTTTAGCCAAGGCTTTTTTAGCTCTGGCATCGGCAAGAGCGCTTTGTGAGGATAGAAGATCCAAAATAGTTGAGACACCGGCTCGATATTGCGAAAGGGAGATTTCATATTGGGTTTTGGCTGACTCGTAATAATCCTTGGAATCTTGGAGATTACTTGCGCTTGTTTCCACTGTTGATTTTGAAATGGTGATATCTTGAACAATTGAAAGTTCTAGTTGTTTTAATGCAGCCTGAGCTTTTTCAAAATCAGCTTTTGCTTTGCGTATGCCATTTTTATAGAAGAATCCTTTGAAGATGGGAAATGTTAGATTGACTTGGGCATTATAGTGATAGTCTTCTGTCTTCATATCATCATAGTAAAATTTTCCGACATTCAGATGCGCACCAAAATCGGGACGTTCAAGTGCTTTGGCATACTCAAAGGAAGCTTCCTTGGCTTTGACGTTTGCAACTGTTGCTAAAAGATCTTGTCTGTAATGCATTGACAGTGAAATAAGATCGTCCAAAGAGGCGATAATATCTTTTGTTTCGATTTCTTCTGGAAGAGGATTGATGGATAGGATTTTGTTTGATGGCAGACCGATATCTTTAAGTAAGGTAGCATAAGCATCTATTTTTTGTTGTTTTTGGTTGTTATATTGGATCTTTGTTTGGAGATAGGTTGTTTTGGCTTGCATGACATCTGCAATAGAAGCAACTCCAGCTTCATATCTGGTATTGGCGGCATCAAGGCTTTTTTGTGCTGTGATAAGGTCTTGTGAAGAAGCTGTGACAGCTTCGATTTCATAAAGGTAATTGTAATAATCATCCATAACAATCTGCATCACGGATTGTATTTCTCTATTGTGCATCCAATTGGCATAATGCAAAGATTGTAAGGCTTCATCCGATGAACTTTTGCGCTTTCCAAAATCGAGTAATGTATAGGATAGATCGATTTCCGGACCACCTCTTGTTTCGTAATAATAGGGAAGAGTATTTCCGTTTTGTGTTACACCATATGAATTGAATGTGGAAATAGTTGCTCTTCTTCTATATAAGGAAGCATTGAAGTCAATGGTTGGATAATAAGGGGAAAGGCTTTGTCCATATAAGGCGGCAGCTGTCTGCGCTTGTGCCCAGCTGCTTTGAGTATCGGGATTATTAGTGAGGGCTGTATCGATAAGCTCGGCAAGAGAATATTCTTGTAGGCAAGGATCTTTTTTCTCAGATTGAAGACCGCAAGATGTTTCATCTGCTTTTTTAGATTTGTTATTGATCCAATAACTGTTGGCGGTTAAAGGAGTATAGATTAAAGGATCGCTTGCTCCATTATATTTGGAGCAACCAAATAACATAATTAAAAAAATAAAAAATAGCTTTTTTTTATAAAAACGCATTAGTAATTATCAAATAATCCTTCTTAATTATTTAATAATTACTAATGGAATAATAGTGAAGTTTATTTTTTCTCGTTAATGGATTTTTTTAGTAATTTATTTACAACTTCTGGAGAAGCTTTACCTTTAGTCTTTTTCATGACTTGTCCTACTAAGAATCCAAAGGCTCTATCTTTGCCATTATGGAAATCAATGATGGATTGTGGGTTTTCGCTGACAACCTCTTCTACAATTTGCTGTAAAGCGGTTTCGTCGGACATAGGTTGATATTCAGGGTTTTCTTTTGCGATGTCATAAGGATCAATTTCTGGGTGGCAAATCATGTCATCGGCAATTTTTTTCGCAATCTTTCCGGTAATGATTTTTTTGTCGATCATTTCGACTAAATTTGCGATATGTTTGGGAGGAATGTTGAAAGATAAAACGGATTTTGTTTTATCTTTCAATCTTCCGACAAATTCAACGGTGATCCAATTGCAGATGGCTTTTGGATTTTGATAGCACTCAAGCGCTTGTTCGAAATAATCGGAGAGTTTTTTGTTGTTGATTAAAAGAGAGGCATCATAATCGGAAAGTTCCAATTTTTCCTTGTATCTTTTGAATCTTTCATGAGGAAGTTCGGGAAGCGTTTGCTCTAACTCTTCGATATATTCTTTTGTAAGTTTGATAGGCAGAAGATCAGGTTCTGGAAAATAGCGGTAATCATCTGCGGATTCTTTGCGTCTCATGAGTACAAGTTTTTTTGTGACCGTATCGAAGCGGTATGTGGATTGAGGCATGATGGTTTCAAAGGGTTCATTGGGATGAGAGGTATATAAGGCGATTTGCCTTTGAACTTCTTCATTGATTGCAATTTCCATGTTGGAAAAGGAATTGACATTCTTGATTTCTGTTTTGGGTCTGAGTCCTTCTTCATTTTTTGGACGCACGGAAATATTCACATCCATACGAAGATGGCCATCTTCCATGTTGCAATCAGATACATCCAAATATTCTAAAATAGCTTTTAAAGTCGTGGCGTAAGATATCGCATCATGGGCGGAATGCATGCAAGGCGTGGAAACAATTTCAATAAGAGGAACTCCGGCTCGATTATAATCGATACCGGTAAATTTACTGAAATGACGAAGCATTCCTGTGTCATCTTCGATATGAGCTTCTCTGATTTCAAAGGATTGGGTTATTCCATCAGTATCGGTTACAATGATTCCTTCTTGGATAATAGGGTTTTCAAATTGTGTGATTTGGAAATTTCGTGGGGAATCCGGATAAAAATAGGATTTTCTATCGAAGGTGCTGTTCATTGAAATTTTAGCTTTTAAAGCAATTCCTAGTTGTACTGCTTTTTTTACAACTTCTTCGTTGAGAACAGGTAAAGCTCCCGGTTGTCCGGTACATACGATGGAAATATTGGTATTGGGTTCATTACCAAAAGCATTCGGCGCGGATGAAAAAAGCTTTGATTTGGTTTTTAGCTGAGCGTGGATTTCCAAACCGATGATTGGTTCCCATAGATCGAAGGGTAAATCTTTCATTTTGAGCTCTCCTTTTCAAATTCTGTTGGCATAAATTTTTGATTGAATGCATTTATGATGGCGTTGCTGTAGCCAATAATAAATGTGTCATGCAACTGAGGGCCGATGAGCTGTAGACCTAATGGTTTTTCTTCGGAAAATCCGGAAGGGATACTGATGGCTGGAAGGCCTGCTATATTTGCAGAAATTGTAAATAAATCCTGTTTGTACATTTCGACAGGATCTTGAATTGATCCTAGAGGAAATGCCGGTGTTGGCGATGTAGGTAATAAGACTATGTCGCATTTTTCAAACGCTTTTTGATAATGAGAAATAATGAGATGTCTCACTTTTTGCGCTTTTTGATAAAGAGCTTTTTCATATCCGGCGGAAAGTACATATGTACCTAGCATGATACGTTTTTTGACTTCATCTCCGAATCCTTCTTTACGAGATTTATCGAATACTTCATTTAGAGTTTTTGCATTTTGAGATCTTTTGCCATAACGGATTCCATCGAATCTTGCTAAATTTGTAGAAGCTTCCGCTGTTGCTAAAATGTAATATACCGGTAATGAGTATTTTAAGATATTTAGATCGATGTCGACGATGGTGGCGCCTAGTTTTTTGGCTGTTTCAACAGATTCTTTGAAGTTTTTAAGAATGGGCTCGGAAACACCTTCTAAGAAATTCCAAGGAACTCCGATTGTAAGATCTTTAAGATCTTGTTTTAGATGTTCGAGATATCCTTCAGCAGGTAAGGAAAGGCATGTGGAGTCGTAGTTACAATTTTTGCCGACAACTTCCATGATCAGTGCAACATCTTCAATGTAATTTGCCAAAGGTCCGATCTGGTCAAATGAAGAACCGAAAGCAACAAGTCCATATCTTGAAATTCTTCCGTAGGAGGGTTTGAATCCAATGGTTCCGCATAAAGCTGCTGGTTGTCTGATAGAACCTCCTGTATCACTTCCAAAGGCGATAGGGACAAGTCTTGCCGCGACAGCTGCTGCCGATCCTCCTGAAGAGCCACCAGGAGTGCAGTTTAAATCCCAGGGGTTTCTGGTAGGGAAAAAAGCTGATTTTTCATTCGATGATCCCATTGCAAATTCATCTAAATTTGTTTTTCCTAGGATGATTGCGCCTTCTTCTTCAAGATAGCGAACAAGTGTTGAATCGAAAGGTGCTGTGTAATTTTCTAGAAATTTAGAAGCACATGTTGTTATTTCGCCTTCAATATGCATATTGTCTTTGATGGCAATCGGAATTCCGGCTAGTTTTCCAACAGGAAGATTTTGACTGATTTTATCATCGATTTCTTGGGCTTTTACGCGCGCTTTATCTTTGAAAACAGTGAGAAAAGCTTTGATCTTTGGATCATATTTTTCAATACGCTTTAAAAAATAGTCCGTGACTTCTAGAGCTGTTATTTCCTTTGATAATATTTTTTTTCTTAAAGATAGGGCGGATAAATTATGCATCTTCACTTCCTTGTATGACGGGTGGAATTTTAATCATGTCGCCTATTTTGTCCGGCGCATTTTGAAGAAATTTTTCTGTTGGTAGATTGGCGTTTGGGATGTCTTTGCGGTATTTGGTTTGTTGGAATTCGGCTAAAAGATGGGGTGGATTTTGAACATTTGTTGTATCAATTTCATCTAACATTTCAATAAAATGAACGATTTGAGCTAGTTTGTCTAAAAATTCTTTTTCTTCTTCTTCAGAACATTCGATGCGACACAGTTTTTCCAGCTCTTTTAAAGTATTTGGATTAAAATTCTTCATAATAAATATAGGGTGAGATTTTGCTTTTATATCTTAGCACTCAAATTTCTTCGTGTCAATTTTTTGCTTGTTCCTTTAGGTTTCATGTAAATTCTTGTGAAGAAGTTCGATTTTTTTCATAAACATTTTTTATGATAAGAGGGGGGGTTGGATTAAAATAAAAATTATAATGACAGAGAAATGTTTATTTTTTAATATCCAAATTAAGAGTGAACTCATGCTAACTAGTTAGTTTTATGGAGGAAAAAATGAGATTAATTCGTTTTATTGTTTTATTATTAGTTGTTGTCGGTGCTTTGAATTGGGGATTTTGGGGTGTTTTCCAGTACGATTTAGTACAAGATCTTTTAGGTTCTGATACAAGTCTGCTTGCAAGAACTGTATATACTATCATTGGTTTAGCCGGTGTATATGCTATTAGCTTTTTCTTTAGTTGCAGCACTTGTGGATGTTGTCATTCAAAAGTTGAGCACAAAGACGAAGAAAATAAATAAATTTAAGCCCTGTCTTTACAGGGCTTTTTTAATTATATAGGGGCATGCATGATTATTAATCCTTGGAAAACAATGTGGACGCAACCTCGAATGACGATTCGTTATTTGATGCAGACAAAACAGAAAAAAGATTATGGGATTTTGGCTGCAATTTACGGGTTTTCAGTTTTCGCTCCTCTATTGGGGATGCTAGTGGTTCAGTTCTCTCCAAGCGGTTGGATATTTTTTATAGCATTTCTGCTTTTTGCTCCCTTATATGGATATTTGGCTTTTGCCATAGAGGCTTTTCTTTTGAAATTTATTGGGAAATTTTTAAATGGGGTTGCTACATATCATCAAATCAAACTGGTTGTA
>DAOTHK010000050.1:0-8874 GCA_035447625.1 Chlamydiales bacterium | reverse complement strand
CAGGTATTTCGCAATCTTTATCAATACAATCATCAATATATTTTAAGACTTTCATTCTCTCTTGATTTAGAAGTTTCGATCCTTTCAAAAATTTTGAGAGGTTATGGCCTTTCTAAATCAGAGCTAAGAAAGCTTAGAGTTTTTTTATATAAAAAAAAAGGAATGAGTCTCACAGATCAGGAAACAGCTGAGGGAGCTCTTGAAGTGTTTTTAAATTTAGTGCGCATTCAAGATTCCCTGATAAGAAAAAATAAAAATCAGCAAGGAGAAATCGTTTGCGAAAAACGTGAAAATTCGAGTATTTCTCCTATATTGCATACCGCGCTGCAAAAAGATTTTAAAATAGCTTTGGATAATTATTTTTTTTCTCCTATTGAAGATAATTTAGACTCTGTTCAACAAGAAATTCAATTAACAACAGTTTTTAAGGATTTGATTATTGAAGTGGGACGATTTCAAGATCGTTATAAAGATGCATCAAGAATGAGTGTGGATCTTTTTTATGATTTACCTGGAAGTTATTTCGGACAAAAGAAGGCTCAGCGTTATGAGCTTGAATCATTCATTTATCATAAGGGAAGGCCTGTTAAAAATAAAAAAGATTTGGAATATGCTGATTTTGGACATTATATTGCCTATGTAAAGATCCAAGGTCTTTGGTATTGTTGCAATGATGCTCAAGTCACTCAAATCTCATCAGATGAAGCTTTGCAGGTGGCTCAACAAGCATCTGTATATCATTTGAGAAAAATCCCTGCATAGAGGGATTTCTCTCTTTCTTGATTTTATACTTTTTAATGCCTTATTCTATTGATTAACCAATAGGATAATGAACATTATTTATGAAAAATATTAAGCAACAGCCGTTTTGTAAATGTAGCAAAAAAAATGAGAAATTTACAAATCCTTATCTTAAGGATTTAAAGAGAAGCTTCAAAGATGTCATACTTTGGAAAACAGGTTATTGGAAAAAAACCAATCCCTGCAAGCACCCTCCAAAAGATTTCGTATATCCAAAAGATGAAAAAAATCTTATAGAAAGTGATAGCAAAGCAAGATGGCTTGGGCACTCCTCCTTTTTGATACAATATAAGGATGTTGCTGTTTTAACCGATCCCATTTGGTCCAAAAGATGTTCTCCAGTGCAATTTGCAGGACCTAAAAGAAAAATCCATCCACCGATTGAAATTGATAAACTGCCGGAAATCCATTATGTGATGATCAGTCATAATCATTATGATCATTTGGATAAATATACTGTACTGAAGCTTCATAAGCGTTTTCCAAATATCTGTTGGATTGTTTCGAAAGAAGTTAAAAAATGGTTTACAAAGCTTGGCATAAAAAATGTTCAAGAGTTGAATTGGTGGGAGGACTACACAGAAAATAATCAAGGAATGACTGTTCGCTTTACAGCGGTTCCAACACAGCATTTTTCCGGAAGATCTCTTCTCGATTTAAATAAAACCCTTTGGTGTGGTTTTATGATGGAAATTGATGAAAAGAAAATCTATTTTGCAGGGGATACAGGATACAATCCTTATCAGTTTAAAGAAATAGGTCAGCATTTTAAGAAAATCGATTTGAGTCTGATCCCGATTGGCGCATATATTCCAAGAGAGTTTATGAAAACGGTGCATATAGGTCCTCAGGAAGCTGTCAAGGTGCATCAGGATGTGAACTCCTCTTTTTCAATTGGAATGCATTGGAATACCTTCAGGCTTTCAGATGAACCGCGTTCTCTTCCTCCTTACGATCTTTATCTTTCGATGAAAAAAGCGGATTTGGATCCTAAAAAGTTTATCGCAATCAATATCGGAGAGCAGGTTTACTTTTAGAAATGATGATAGGGACAAGATTAAAAGTTTTAGGATTTAACTTGATTGAAGAGTGTAAAGTTGCTCTTTTCTTTTATACCAAAAGCCTAAAACTTTTTTTTGCAGATCTGTATTTTCATGCATTATATCTAACAGAAAATCCTTTTAGAACTTCCAGAAAGTTTTTGCAAAAAAAAGGACAAGATGATGTTTATAAGTATGGAGAAACCCCTATCACAACCTTTTTTAAAATCATTGAAAAGACAAAAGTTACATCAAACGATTCATTTTTAGAGCTGGGTGCAGGAAGATTTCGAACACTTTTTTTCTTAAATATTATTAAAAAGTGCGCTGCAAGCGGTGTGGAGGTGATTCCTTCTTTTTGTCAAAAAGCTATTCAATTAAAAAAAGCTTTTTCGTTAGAGGGTTTTGATGTGTTGGAAAAGGATTTTTATGATCTTGATTTGTCTCATTATTCGGTAATTTATTTATATGGTACATCGATGAGTGATTTTGAAATTTTTAAGCTGATTGAGAGATTTAAAAAATTATCAAATACTGTTAAAATTATAACTATCAGTTATCCTCTTTCGGATTACTCAAATCATTTTAAAATTATTGATAAATTTCCTGTGCGTTTCCCTTGGGGGATCACCTCGGCATACATTCAAACAAGTGTTCAAAAATAAAATTGACATCTTTTCGTTTCTTGTTTTTTTATGAATTTTGCCTTATTCTAGTTCCTTGATTTGGAGCTTTTATGACAGAATTACAGACAGTAGCTGTAGCAATTGGTAATGTGATGATTGGAAAAGATCATCCGATCGCCATTCAGTCTATGACAAATACTGCAACAGAAGATATTGAAAAAACAGTCGATCAAATTGAAAAATTATCAGATGCTGGTTGTGATATAGTACGACTTGCAGTTCAGAGTCAGAAACAAGTTGATAGCTTAAAAGAGATCAAAAAAAAGCTTTTAGAAAAAAACATTAAAATACCTCTTGTTGCCGATATTCATTTTTATGCTCAAGCTGCGATTGAAGCTGCCAAAACAGTTGACAAGGTACGCATCAATCCGGGGAATTTCACAACGGCTCTTCGTAATGAAAATCTTTCAAAGTTAGAAGCAATTGAAGCGATTGAAAAAGCTTCTTTGCCTTTGATTGAAATTTGCAAAGAAAAAAAAGTTGCGATCCGAATAGGTGTTAATCATGGTTCCTTGTCTCCCTATATTTTAAAACATTTTGGAAATACTGCTGAAGGGATGGTGGCGTCTGCCTTGGATTTTTTGGAGGTGTTTGAAAAACATGGTTTTCAAAATCTTGTTTTTTCTATGAAAGCTTCCTCTGTAAAAATCATGATAAAAGCTTATCAGCTTCTAGTTGATAAGATGCTTGCAAGAAAAAAGATTTATCCTTTGCATCTAGGGGTGACGGAAGCTGGCGAAGGTTTTGAAGGACGTATCAAATCTTTTGCAGGTATCGGAGGTCTTTTATTATCTGGAATTGGAGATACGATTCGTGTTTCTTTAACAGAAGATCCTATAAATGAAATTGCCGCCGCTAAAAAATTGATTGAGGATTGTCAAAATATTCAAAGACAGGCGGGTATATACTCAAGCTTGAGCCCTATCTCGATTGAAAAACAAATGGATCCTATCAGCGGATTTTTTTCCGTAGAGCCAAACGTCCTTGATGAGAATAGTTATTTTCTTTCAAAAGATTCTAAAGCTATTAGATCTAAGTCACAATTTGTTTTTGATAATAAGGAAAATGTATATCTGAATTCTGAAAAGCATATTATCGCTCCTTTTGGTCATCATCTTATGCAAAAGGAAAATCTGGCAGTTATTTGTCCTTTAAATTTTTCTTTCATGTCTAAATTAAAAGAAGAAATTCAAAAGAAAAAATCTAATGCTAGGATTTTACTTCAATTGACAGGGGATGATTTCTTGCAATTTGCTCCGCTTGGATTATTGCTTTTAGATGAATCTATCCAAGGGATTTGTATCGATTCATCAAAGTCATTTAAAGAAGATGAGCATTTTTTACACACGCTTTATCAAGCACTTGGACTCAAACGTTTTCATGCGGAATATATTTCCTGTCCTGGATGCGGAAGAACGAAATATGATTTGCAAAAACTTGCAAGAGAGGTCAAGGAAAATACGCAGAAGTATTCGCATTTAAAGTTTGCTGTAATGGGATGTATTGTAAATGGTTTGGGAGAGATGGCTGATGCCGACTTTGGTTTTATAGGATCCAAGCAGGATCACGTTCATCTATATCATAAAAAAAATTGTCTTTTGAAGGATATTCCGGTTGAAAAAGCTTTGGAAAAACTCCTTTCCATTTTGGAAGAGAAATAGAAGAAATTTTTTTGATGACTTTTCGGTAGGTATTGTCTGCGAATTTATTGCTAAATAGTCGAGTTATTTGGGTGAGTATTTTTTTTGTGCAATTCTTAATTTTTTTAAATAACTCTTCTATTTTGGGTAAAAAACTGCTTTGCCAGCTATGATTGAATTTTTTTTCGAATTCTTCGAAATTGGATAGGATACTCATGTCCAAAATGAGCGAATTTGCAATTATCGTGATGGCTATGATCTTTGTAAGAGGGATTGAAGATTTTATTAAGAGTAGGCTGAGGTTTTTCGCAGATATCGAATAGAGAAAGGATGTGATGGGATAGTTTTCAGTAATGTTTGAAAACTTATCTAAAATGTCTTTTCCATAGAGCATAGATTGGATCTGATCTAGCATTGATTTTTTTTCTTTGTAATTTTGTGAGCTTTTATTGTTAAGTTATTTTAAAAATATGTCAAAAAAATTTTTTAAATTATTTTTTTAATTGCAAACACTTCGCGTTTCAAAGATTTATATTCATAGAAAATTTATATATAATTACTGCCAAAAAATTCCTTATTTATATATATATAAAATTTAATTGAAAAAAGAAGCCCCAATAAGAATAATAGGTCCTAATGAAAAAACTTTGGTTTTTGTTTTCTTTTCTGTCTTTCACTATTTTTGCAAGTCCCCAAAACATGAATGTCGTAAGTGGAGAGGCAAATCTTTCAAATATCTCTGATCAACATATGCAGATTGAAACATCTGATAAAGCGATTTTGCATTGGGATAATTTTTCAATTAAAGAAAATGAAAAAGTGGAATTTTTGCAACAGTCTGCAAAAAGCTCTGTCTTAAACAGAGTAATAGGAAATACATCATCTGAGATTTTAGGTTCTTTAACAAGTAATGGGCAGATTCTGTTATTAAATCCCAAAGGGATTTTTATCGGTGAAAAAGCAATTATTGATGTTTCTTCTTTTATCGCTTCGACTTTGGATGTTTTGGATGAAGATTATTTGACTCAATCGGATCTTGCTTTTGCAGGAGAATCTAAAGCGATCATTCAGAACTTTGGAACGATTAAAGCTTTTGATGGGGATGCTTTCTTAGTTGCATACAAAGTGGAAAACGTGGGAACGATTGAAGCTAAGCAAACAGCTGCGATGGCTTCTGGACTTGATATCCTGATCAAACCGAATGCTTCCGAAAAAGTTTTTATCCGTTCAAGAAATTTAGAAAAAGAGATGAAGACCATTGGGATTTTAAATACCGGCGATATTTCATCTCAAAATATCGAATTGAAAGCGGATGGTTCCTTATTTGAAATTGCGATCTGCCATGAAGGCAAGGCGGATGCATTATCATCATCTATTGAAGATGGAAGAGTATTCCTTCATGCAGGTAATGGAAGAAATGAAATCAAAGGTTCTATTCAAGCAAAATCAAATGATCAAGGTGGAACTGTTCACCTTTTAGGTGATCAGGTTCATTTATTTGAATCTTCTCAAATTATCGCAACTGGTGAAAATGGGGGAGGAGAAGTTTTAATCGGTGGCGATTATCAAGGAAAGAATCCAGAAATCCCTAATGCAAAAATCGTTTTTGTGGAAAAAAATGTTTTAATCGATGCCTCTGCTTTAGAAAATGGATCAGGTGGAAAGGTAATCCTTTGGGGAGATGAAGGGAATGCTTTTTATGGGCAGATCAAAGCGGAAGGTGGTAAAACATCCGGAAATGGTGGTTTCGTTGAAATATCTTCTCCAAAATTTCTAGATCCAGCCGGTATAGTTTCCACCAAAGCTTATTCGGGTAATATTGGAACCCTTCTTCTAGACCCGACCGATGTGACGATTTCTTCATCTGCCGATAGTAATGCTTCATATAGTAGCGGTAGTTATACTTTTTCGGCAGCTACCGCGAATATCAATGTTACGAATTTAGCGACTAATTTAGGATCATCCAATGTAACTATTGATACAGACAATGCCGAGACAGGTACCGGAACAATCACACTTAGTAATGCTCTTTCATGGTCGGCAGCTACTTCCTTAACGCTTACAGCAAATGGTAATATTACGCTTAATGCTACAATTACCAATACAGGAGGGGGCGCTTTAATTATGTTGACTCCTGATATTATTTATGTATTAAATGCGATTACGATAACCGGAGGTAGTTTTTCTCCCAATAGTTTAGAAGTTCAAGCCGGAACTTTAAACCATATTACAGCGAATATTTCCGTTCCGGGTAATGTATTAATAGAGAACCACCCTTCAGATCCGGCCGATTTGTATTACCGAGTTAGAGATTGTGCATTAGATAGTACTGCTGGAACCATTACAATAGGATCGGATGGAGATGAGATTCGTGCGTTAGATATTGAAGGTGGAACTCTAACAAGTTATGGGAATTTTATTGCCTATGGTTTTACGCAGTTATTTAAAGTGGGTGATGGAACACAAACGATTGCCACTTCGATAAGTTCTTCAGCCGGTGATGTAACGATCACCAATATCGATTCTGGAACCACAATGCTTTTAGTTGGAAGTAACGCAGCATCTGTTGCAACCCGCATCTATGCTTCGGATAGTCATACTATAACAATTGATTCCGCAGGTCCTGTAACTCTTGTCGGTGGATCCAATGCAGGAGCTCAAGCTTCTATAGATGTGGCATCCAATGGTCCGATAGATATTACTGCTACAACTCTTACCCTGACTGCCGGATCTGGGGATTCTGCAGCTTATGCAAGGATTAATGCAACCGATACACTTGATATTTCGGCGAATAGAATTGTGATTACTCCCAGTGATGTAGCTAATGCTTATCTTTATGGGGCAAATGATATTACGATTACAGATGTTGCTGGAGGAATGGCTATTTATAATACGTCAGGTTCTCCTCAAAATGCCTATATAAGGTCTAATGCGGGACATATTTCGATTTCGGGTCTTGGAACAGGTCTTACTCTTGGAAAAACAAATCAGGCGGGTTCTTCTTATATTTCAACAGGTGGTACTGATAAAGATATTACAATTGATGGAGCAGCTGCTATAACCATGACATCGGGAGCAGGGGCTACCTATATTAATGCGGAGCTAGGTTCTGTATTGATTGGAAATACTGTGAATGTAAACTCTTTAACGATGGTGGCTACAACAGCCGATGTTTATATTACAATCCAAAGACAAGTGGCCGAATATCTAAGAGTTAGAGCTACTGGTGATATCACGATGACGGCAGGTTCTACTGGTCGTGCATTTATGTATTCTACGGGTGATACCATTCAATTGTATGCCACTAATTTAACAATGACAGGTGGTACTAGCACTGGAGTAAGTTTTCTTTCCGGATATAATGGCGGTTATACTCAAGTATATTTAACCGGTGATCTAACGATTACAGGTGGTTCCGGTACAGGTGATAATTATATTGCTTGTAATGAAAATGTGATTGTTCAAGCAAATGATATCATTTTGTCAACAGTTGCAAGTGGACAAAGTATTACAATAGAGTCTAACAATAGATCTGCTTTGATCACTTATACAGGCTCTGTGACAGCTACCGCTGCCACCGATGCTCCGATTATTTTTAAGTGTGATGCGAGCTTGGATAATGAAAAAGTGAGTTTTTCCGGTACGGGAGCTATCAGTTTAACGGGAGCTTCAGGAACAGGTTCCGCTCGAATCTATTCTAATCGAGATATTGAAATTGGATCGGCGGTACAATCTGTTGGAAATATAACATTGAATGGAAATGCGAATATTCAATCAGGGGTATCATATTCCGGCTATACTACTATATATTGTGGCGATCTGACATTAGAGCAAGATTCGACAGGAAATACATATATTGCTGCAGATGAAGCTGTCAGCATTACCTCATCTGGAACTATCACGGTAGGAGATGCAGCTGATGCTAGTGGCAATGAAGCCTATATTGGATCAACAGAATCTACTTGTACAATTGACTTTACAACAGCTTTGAATTTATACGGGTCGGCGGGTGCTAACGGTTATGCCAGGGTTTTTACAGGAAGCGATGGGACGGCTGATGGAGGACCTCTAGCAATTTCTGGTACTGGAGATATTCTTCTTGAAGGAGGTTCTGCTTCCTATGCACAAGCACTTATTACGACTTACAGCACCGGAACGGATGCAGAGCTAACTATTGACGTATCAGGTGATATTACAATCCAAGCAGGAACAGCTATTTATACTTATGGTTGGATTGAGACGATTGCCTCAGCGATGACTATTGGAGCTATAACTCCTCATAATAATTTAACTATTATTGGAGGATCGGTATCTTCAGCGGGAGCAGGTATAGCGAAAGGTGGAGAGAATACTACTAAATTGGCGATTTATGGTACTGGAGATATTTTATTGCAGGCATCTTCTAGTGGAATTGCATTCATAGCTGCTTGGACAGATTATACGACAACACCTGCAACAGATTATTTAAGGCTAGAGGGAAATAATCTAACGATGGATTCGTCAGGTTATAGTACTTATATTTCTGGAATTGATTGTTCAATTGTTTTGAATTTGACGGGGGATATTACTGTAGGTTCAGCTTTGTCCACCTCTTCAGCATATATTAATGGTGTCAATAGTTTAATTATCGAACGAGCTGGAAATATTACATTGCATGCAGGAACTGATTGTACTTCGTATATAGTAGCAAAAGATATATCTATAGGG
>DAOTHK010000049.1:0-8886 GCA_035447625.1 Chlamydiales bacterium | reverse complement strand
ATTATTGGTGATAATGTTCAGATTGGATGCAATGCTGTGATAAATCCGGGAACTTTAATAGAAAAAAATGCTATTATCTATCCTTTAGTCAATGCTAGTAAGCATATCATAGAAAGAGCAAGGATTCGTAGGTAAGGTTAATATGTTGTTTTTTGATATAAAAAAAGAAACGAAAAAAATTGAAAATGCGATTGATGAAAGAATTTTGTCGATGGGAAAGAAAAATGAACTCAGGGATGCATGCGAATATGCGTTAAAGGCTGGAGGAAAACGTTTAAGACCTTTGATTGTTTTGTGGGTAACTGAAGCCTTGGGAAAAGGCCTGGATGTTTTTGATGCGGCGGTGGCTGTTGAACTTTTTCATACCTCTTCTTTGATTGCCGATGATTTGCCTATTATGGATGATGAAGAGTTTAGAAGAGGCAAACTTACAACGCATAAAAAATATGGTGAGACAACAGCTCTTCTCGCAAGTTATGCTTTGATTGCATACAGTTATGAACTTATCGGAAAAAACGCAGAAACCTATCGAAAACAGACGAACAGTGATTCGCCCGTGTGCGAGGCTGCTTTAAAAGCGATCTCTTCTTGTGCGGGCTTAAATGGGGTGATGACAGGTCAGCTCATGGACCTATCCCCTCCCGATCAAACGATTGAAACAATTTTCGAAATTATCTACTTAAAAACAACGACCCTTTTCGAAGCCTCTTTTTCTTTGGGCTTTATTTTTGGTGGTGGGGATTTGTCTTTAATTGAAGATCTTAAAAAGGCTGCCTATCACTTAGGTAAAGCTTTTCAAGTAGCAGATGATATTCAGGATAGTAAGAAGATAAAAAGAAGACTATTGATATTAATATTGCAAATAAAATCGGCATTCAAGAAGCAAAGCTTTTAGTTAAAGAAGAGATTGATCAGTATTTTGAAAAAATGAAAAATCTTTCTTTGCTTTCTTCAAAGTTAAAGGCTCTTGGAAATTTTATTATTGATTATGCAAATCAATAAGGCTTTAGCAGAAGCCAAAGCCTTGAGACTTGTTTATTAAACAGGTTGTTGAACTTCTAAAAGTTGTTGTAGAATTTCTTTTTCGATTTGATTTGAAAGTTCTTCAGACTTTTTTAGTTCTAATTTTGCTGTTTCACGGCCTTGTCCAAGGCGTGTTTCCTTATAATTGAACCAAGTTCCTTTTTTGTCTACGATACCCATTTCCACTGCTTTATCTAAAAGAGATCCTGTATATGAAATTCCTTCATTATACATGATGTCGAATTCCGCAATTTTAAAAGGAGGTGCTAATTTATTTTTAACGACCTTTACTTTTGTCCTACAACCTTGCTCAATATTGTCAGAGTTTTTGATAGATGCAATTCTTCTAATATCCATACGAACAGAAGAATAGAATTTTAAAGCTCGACCACCTGTTGTTGTTTCAGGATTACCGAACATGATGCCGATTTTTTCTCTTATTTGGTTAATGAAGATGGCGCAGGTATTGCTCTTGGCAAGTGTTGCTGTAAGCTTTCTTAAGGCTTGGGACATCATACGAGCTTGCAGCCCCATATGTTGATCTCCTATTTCCCCTTCTAGTTCTGTTTTAGGAACTAAAGCTGCAACAGAGTCAATTACGATAACATCTACTGCGTTAGATCTAGCAAGCATTTCTGCGATATTTAAAGCTTCCTCTCCTGAGTCTGGTTGAGAAATCAGCAATTCATTAACGTTAACTCCAATTTTGGCTGCATAAGAGGGATCTAGAGCATGTTCAGCATCGATATAAGCTGCTATGCCACCATTTTTTTGAGCATTTGCAACGATATGTGTTGCTAAAGTCGATTTACCTGATGACTCAGGTCCAAAAATTTCAACTACTCTTCCTTTTGGAACACCACCTATACCAAGTGCTAAATCCAAAGATATTGCGCCTGTTTTAATGATATTTTCGCCTTTTGGTTTAGGTTTTTTACCTAATGCCATGATGGCTCCTTCACCAAACTGTTTTTTAATATGTGAAACAGCTAGTTCTAAAGCTTTCTTTTTTTCTGTCATTTCATCAGCCATATAAATTGCTCCGAATTATTTTTTGTCATCTTAGCAAAAATTGGATCTATTGTCAGATAAAAAGATTGCTTTTCTTTTATAAAAAAACCATCTTAAAGAAAAATGGAGGCATATATGATTTTATCAGGTGATGTAGGCGGAACAAAAACGCATGTTGCTTTATATAAAAATAATCAGTCTCAAACGCTCTTTCGTGAAAAAACTTATGCAAGTAATGATTACAGCTCTTTTGCAAAAGTTTTAGAAGACTTTTTAAAAGACGTTAAAGAGCCTATTGTAGGTGCTTGTTTTGGAATAGCAGGTCCTATTAAAAATCAAAGATGTCAAGCTACAAACCTTCCTTGGGTGATTGATGCTAAAGAATTATCAATCCAGTTTTCTATTCCAAAAGTTTATTTGATCAACGATCTTGAAGCGAACGCCTATGGTCTTTCATGTCTATCCCCTAAAGAATTTTATGTTTTGAATGAAGGTAGGCAAAACCTTGGAAATGCAGCACTCATATCGGCTGGAACAGGCCTTGGTGAAGCTGGACTTTTTTGGGATGGATCTAAACATATTCCGTTTGCTTGTGAAGGAGGACATTCTGACTTTGCTCCTCAAGATGATCTGCAAATTGATTTATTTGAATTTTTACAAAAAAAATATGGGCACGTTTCTTATGAAAGAGTTGTGTCAGGAATGGGTATCCAAAATATTTATGAATTTTTAGCGGCAACAAAGCGGATAGAATTAAATGAAAGCTTAGAAAATGAAATGAAAAAATCAGATCCTGCTCGCATTATTACAGAAAAAGCTATGAAAAAAGAAATAGAAGGATGTGAGAAAACTTTGGATATTTTCATGTCTATATACGGAGCTGAGGCAGGAAATGCTGCTTTGAAATATTTGGCGGTTTCCGGGATTTATCTAGGAGGAGGAATTGCTCCAAAGATTTTAAGTTTGTTGAAAGAAGGTATTTTTATGAGATCTTTTATAAAAAAAGGTCGTTTTGCTTCTTTGATGAAAGATATTCCAGTAAAAATAGTTCTTAATGATAAAGCTGCCCTTTTAGGAGCTCGTAGATACGTATTGGAGAAAATTAAAAAGCCGGAATAAATTCCGGCTTAGAATTAAAAAAGAATAGATAATGATAAGCTGAGACCTTGTAAATAAAGGTTTCCTTTGGATCCATCTGATAAATCTACAAGAGAATCTTTTAAAGCTCTCATTCTGTTTTGATCGAAAAAGAGGTGATAATCATAACTTGCTTTAAGGTCAATATTGAAGCCATGATCGTCTACATAAGCACTCCAGCCAATACCCATATTTAAATCCATATTTGGACAAATTACGCCTGTTCTGTCTTTAACATGGGAACATAATGAACAAGGTAAGATGATATTTTGTTCTTTGAATTTACTTTTGAAATATTGGTATGCTATTGATCCGAAAGCATTGGTAAAAAATCTAAAATTATAAGGGAATAAATAACTTGTATTGGCGCCAATACGAGGCCCCAATACAAAGGTGTCTTCCCATGCTTTGGATTCTGATTGTTCATATGAAAGATAGGCAACCTTTAATCGGTGTTTGAATCTGGCAAATCTAATTCCGAAAGTTGGTTTGCAAGTAAGCTTTGTCCCAACATATGCGCTACGAAGAACAGAAGCGTCGATCATATTCATTAAAAAATCCCAAGTACCATCAGCAGATACAATATTTTGATCCAAGGTAATCCAAGACGGGTAAATATAGGTATCAGACCATGCTGTAACAGATTTATGTCTTGTGCTTGTGAATCTTGTGAAATTAAAGAAAAGTTCCCAGTTGTCGTAACTTGGAAAGGCTCCAAGTGAGATTTGATAACCAGGTTCGTATCCAAAATTAAAATAGGCCATGTGTCCTTCGTTTCCAATGGAGGGGCTGGCTGGTTTATAGGCAATGTCTAATCCATCTAATTTTGATTTCCAATAGATAAAACTACCAGCTAAAGAGAAATCCCAAGTATTTCGGGTAAGAATTTTCGCTTGATGGTTATAAATCGGGTCAATGATTGCTTGGCGATCCTTAGGGTTTTGATAAATATCAAATTCAGATGATTGAATCTTTGAGCTATTTGCAAAAAGAGCTGTAGCTGCAATAGATAATATGAATGCTTTTTTTAACACTTTGTTCTCCTTCTTTCGCTCTTAAAATTCAAGTCCAAATGACAAAGTTAAACCGTGAAACATCAGGTTTCCCCTTCGTTCATTTTGAAGAGTTGATCTAAAATCTTTGATTTCTCTCATAACATTTTGATTCCAAATATATGTAAAATCATATGTGACTAAAAAATCAAAACCAAAAGCATCATCGCTTAGTAAATTTGAAATTTTTATTCCTGTTGAAAGATCAACGTCAGGAGTAACTTGATAAGGGTTTTCTCTTGCTTTAACTAAATAAGAGGGGTAATTATCTTTATCTTGTTGTTTTGTTTCTGATCTTAGGTCTTGAAAAACAAGACTTGTATGACCGAATCCAATGATTGAGCAATATTTAAGAATATTAAAATCAAAAAAGACACCACCTCTGGGACCTATTGCCCATGCTGTTGAGCTGTTGTAGCTAAAAATATCTGTATTATCAATGGTATATCTGGCAGTAAATTTTTGTTTGATGAAAAAGTAGCTCAGTCCAAAAGATGGTTTGATTAAAAGCCTTTTTCCAAAAAAAGCATTGCGTCCAAACATGCAATTGATGCGGTCATAATGTACTTTGAATTTTCCCTTTGCATAGGTTACGTTTCCTCCGTCTGTTAGCCAAAGAGGTTTTAAATAACCAAGTCCAGCCGGCGGTCCTTGTGCTCTTCCGTATTGAGTGCTGTGATGGTGGATATATTCCACAAGGGTTTGATCGCTATCTGCCCCAGCTTCTACAAAACCAAAGATTTTAAAACCTGGTTGATAGGGATCATCAACATGATTAACTCTACCAGCCACTTTATTTACATTGGTTTCATCGTAAATGGAAAAAGCTGTTCCTTCTTCAACAGGAGCCCAGAAAATAAAACTTGCTCCTAATGAAATGTTGGTATCTTTTGATTTACTTTCTAACAAAGAAAGATTGTACCCTTCCAATAAATCATCTTGTGATAAGGCGTATCCTTGCTGATAGCCTATATCAGCCACAAGAGGAAAAAAACTTAGAAGAAAAAAAGAAAAGAAAACTTTGAATATTTTTTTCATTATATATCCTTATTTGTTAGAAGTTCAATTTTGCAGTAAAATTAAGCCCGTGCATGAAAAAATCGCCGTTTGTGCCGTTAACATATCTATTTGTAGGTAATGGCTTTGTTTTGTCTACTAATGCTTTCATCATATTTTGGTCAAAATAGAAATTGAAATCATATAAAGCTATTAGTTCGAAATTCCATTTGTTTCCGTAAAAATTTTTTTCATAATGAAAACCAAGACTAATATCTGTTGAGTTACGAATCGCTTCTTGATCGTCTTTAACATGTAGGCCTATATTTCCAGGAGCATTTTCTTGTTTTGTTGTAATGAGAAATTTTTGAAAGAAAATATTACAACCTGTTTTGCTGATGAAGCTTAATCCTTTTGTTATTTCGCAAAAAGAATTTAGATTCGCACGAAAACCAAATAGGTATGATCTGGAATGGTTATAGGATAAAGTTTTGTAGTTAAAGCTATTGGTGTAATACACATCGTAATTTTGATTGAACCAACCAAAGTGGAATCCTCCTCCCGGTTGCAAAATATAATGTTTCCCAAAAAAATATTTTCTTGAAAGAACCAAGTCCACTACATCATATTCTACTTTCCAATAACCTTTAGCAAAAATTATTGTACCTAAACTTTCAGCGCTCCAGGATTGAATTAATGGAGCTGCTGTTGAATGAGCATTTGTAGCTATGCTTCTTTTAGGATGAAAATGGGTGTAATCTAAATTACATTGCCAATTATCTCGATCCCAATCAATTCCAAGGTTCGCTTTGAATCCAAGTTTATATTTTAAAGTAATAGGAATGGGGTTTCCGTAAAGCGTCTGAGGGTTTGTCGAGTTTCTGTATACTATGTCCATCCCATCTTGATTCGTATCATAATAAATAAGGCTTGCGCCTAATGAAAAATCAGCTTTTTCTTTCAAATTGAATGTTTTTGGAAGATTATAGCCTGGAGGTGTCTTATCAATTTTTAAGGCAAATACATTGCAAAAAAGAGATAGTGAAACCAGAAAGAATAGTGGGAAGTTTTTCACAGTGTTCCTCATAAGGGTTTTGTATAATTTTTTAGGTTAAAATGAGTTTACATATTTGTAAATAATATATATATAAAAAAAACCGGACAAATTGTCCGGTTTCTTAAAAAGAAATCTTTTGATTTATTTAAATTAGAAATCAAGTCTTAAAGAAGCAGTTAAACCACTAAAAGATAAATCTCCAAGTTGGCCATTTAATCTTGAAGTAGCTCCACCAGCTAAGGTGTCGAAAAGACCTGCCAAATCTCTCATAGTATTTTGATTCCAGAAGTTATGGTGTTCCCATAAAATTTGAGCATCGAAATGCCAGCTATTATTTGAGAAATATGTGCCCCATCCAAGACCTACGCCTATTTCTGCGTATGGATTATAATATCCTTCATCAACTTTTGCTCTTTGAGTGATAACGTCACTTGAGTTTGTATCTTTGTGAGCTGTTTTTATTTTTTGATAAAAAATACTTCCTGCAGCATTACCAATTAATCTAAAGCCATGACCAAAAATCCAGTTACCATCAAAACCAGCTCTTGGACCTAATAGCCAAGAAGTGCTTTTATTTTTTGAAACGAATGGATTTGCGGCAGATTTATTATAATTGACGTTTAGTTTTTGACGTAGCCATCCAAATCTTCCGCCAAAAAATGGGTTTACAGTTAAATGAGTTCCTAAGTAATAAGGGCGACCTAATTCTAAATCAATCATGTCATATTTTGTAGTCCAAGAAGCATCTAAACCTGTAATTTCTCCTGTTCCACTTGAGTACCAGGAAGCATGTGTATCATATAAAGTTTCGTCAACAGAAGCATGTTTTTTAGAGGTTCCGTGTACTCTTCCCCATTCAAGATAAAGAGTCCAGTCATCATGAGAAAAACTTGTTCCTAGACCTACTTTAAAACCTGGTTTGAAGTCGTAATTAATATATTCTACATAACCGGTTGTAATAGTTGGGTCAGCAGGATAAAAAGAAGCTAAATCTAATCCACCTTCTCTTGCTTGCCAATATAAAAAGCTGCCTTTTACAAAAAAGTCCCATGAACCATTAACATCAATTCTTGCTGGAGCGTTATATCCGGCCATCATTTCAGTTGTTGTTTTTCCATATCCTTGGTTAGGGGTTGGTGCTTTTTCATCATCACAGTCACAACTAGAATCATATCCATATCCAGCTGAGGCCGTAATCGCCAAAATGAAAGGTAGAAAAAATAGTTTTTTAAGTATTTGTTTTTTCATTATTCAATCTCCGAATTGATTTTCATAAAAAAACTTATAATTATGTTTTTTATTCTATTCTTCAAGAAAAAATTATATTTATATGGTTTTTTTAGCTGGGCAAAGAATTTGCCCAGTTATTTATAGATAGAGGTTGATTTAAAGATCAAAATGATCAACTGGTACAAAAGTAGGATCTGCTTTTGCTATATCCCCTTTTTCTGCAGCTTCTGTGGAAATTTCTTCTTTTTCATCTTCATTGGTATTATAAATTGAATCAAATTTACATTCTGCTGAAGCAGCAATAGCGAAAACGAAAGGTAAAAAAAGCAATGTTTTTAGTAATTGTTTTTTCATAATTTAACCTCCAAATTGGTTTTTTTGAAAAAATCATCATTATGTTTTTTCTTGTATTTTACAAGGGAAATTGCCTGGGATGATTAATTTTAACTGGGCTAGAAAATGGCCCAGTTATTTTTAAAGAATGGTAACTTAGAAGTCTAGTTGCATGGTTATAGTAAAGCCACCATAAGTTAAGTTGCCAATGTTGCCATTGTATCTTGGATTATAATCATAGCTGTTTAATTGAGCCATTGTGTTTTGATTCCAAAGGGTGTGTTCCTCCCATAATAGCTCGATATTAAAATGATAAGAATTATTATGGAAATAAGTTCCCCAACCAAGACCTGCAGCTATTTCTAAATAAGGGTTATACATACTATAGGTCTTGCTTAATGATTCTCCGCCAAATCCATCAATTGATGTTATATGAGTAGTTTTTAATCTTTGATAGAATAGGCTTGTAGCCGCATTACCAATAAATTTGAATCCATGACCAAAAATCCAATTACTATCGAATCCTGTTCTAGGACCTAATAGCCAAGAATCAGATTTATTATGAGATGTTCTGGGGCCTACTGATCTGTCATATTCAACATTAAATTTTTGATCTATCCAGCCCCATCTAGCACCAAAATGTGGTTTAACAGTTAATTTTGTACCTAAATAATAGGGTCTGCCAAGTTCTAGGTCTAACATATCATATTTGTTTTTCCAGGATCCGCTAAATTTGGTGTAAGAAGAGGATAAAACATTTACCCATGTTGGATAAGATAAAGTGACAATTGATGTATCAATGTTTTTATGGGTATTGGTTGATCCATGGATTCTTGTCCATTCAAGATAAAGATTCCAGTTATCATGAAATATATTAGTTCCCAAACCAACTTTAAAGCCTGGTTTGTATTCAAAATCACTGTTAACTAAAAAGCTTGGGTTGGAGGTTGAAGAGGTGTTAGCTTTTCCCAGCTCAAGATTTTCTTCTTGAGCTTTCCAATAAATAAAGCTACCAGAAAGAGAAATATCCCAAGAGCCTTTTACATC
>DAOTHK010000048.1:0-8937 GCA_035447625.1 Chlamydiales bacterium | reverse complement strand
CAACTTCCGGCGTGACAGGCCGGTGCTCTAACCAATTGAACTACTCCCGCAATGGGCGCAACAGGATTCGAACCTATGACCGCCTGTGTGTAAAACAGGTGCTCTACCAACT
Source organism: Chlamydiales bacterium (assembly GCA_035447625.1). GTDB lineage: Bacteria > Chlamydiota > Chlamydiia > Chlamydiales > SM23-39 > DAOTHK01. The sequence goes on along the minus strand of DAOTHK010000048.1, from coordinate 8,825 downwards.
GAGCTATACGCCCAAATTATGTTCACAAATATACATGGAGTTTCGAATTTCTGACAATCTTTTTTATGATTTTTTTTTATTTTTGGTTTAAGGTTTGAAAAAAGTTTTCAAATTTTTGACTATGTTCTTTTATATATTCGTAATGAGTTAGATCCCAAACATTGAGAGGTGTCGCTGTAATATATCCTTGATTAATATAGTCGACATCTGTTTCTTTGTCATCGGGATGTTCTTGATATCTTACGCCAAGCCAATAATAGTCATCGCTACGGTGTGGATGAGGGCGTTTTTCGGGATTGTCTTGCCAGAAACCAAGTCCTTGTTTTGTGATTTTAAAACCTTTATAAGATCCTTCTTTCAGTGAAGGGAAAGAAATGTTGATAATTGTCCCTTTAGGAATATTTCCTTGGAAATATTTAACGATAGGCAAAATGTATTTTTGCGCTTTGGAAAAATCCTTTTGCAAAAAATCATGTTGAGAAAAAGCAATGCCTGGAATTTCTTTATTCGCACCTTCAACAATCCCTCCTAGAGTGCCGCTATAAAAAATAGAGCGTCCGGCGTTGGATCCTGGGTTGATGCCTGATAGGATTAAATCTGGTTTTTCGCAAACAGTATGCATAGCAATTTTTACGCAATCGGCTGGAGTTCCTGTAACTGAATAAACTTCTTTATCTCCCCATAGATGTTTGTGCAAGAGCAGGGGGTTTGTGACGGTAATGGATGAGCCAGAGCCTGATCTTTCAGTGGAAGGAGCGACAATTGTTGTGTCTGCATAATCTTTTACAGCTTCATATAAGGCATAGATGCCAGGTGCATCAATTCCATCATCATTGATGATTAGGATTTTGGGTTTAGGCATTGGGTTCTCCTAGTTAATCTTGAGACAAGATAAATTGTTAATAAGCTTAAAGTAAAAGCAGGGATAATTGGAGCGATAGAGGTATTTACAGAAGGCCAGAGTGCTGAAAGAACTCCACCAGTAATTAGACCCGATATAGCACCTTTTTTGTTTATTTTTTTATCATATAAACACATCAATAATAGAGGGCCGAAGGATGCCCCCAGTCCTGACCATGCATATAAAACAAGATTATAAATAGAGCTTATTTTAAAAAATGCAATGCAATATGCGAAAAACCCGACAATAAATACTGATATTCGAGAGATTTTTAGAATCTTTTTATGGGAGGCTTTTTTGTTGATGATGTTTTTGTAAAAATCTTCTGCAAGGCTTGATGCTGTTACAAGAATTTGTGCTGCCATTACATTGGTGGTAGCGGCAAGTATTGCGCAAAGGACGAGACCGGCGAACATAGGTGGAAGAGCAAATTTCACAATGTTTAATAAAATAAGTTCATTATTGTCCATGCCGTTGGGGAATATTCCAATTCCTAACACTCCGATGATTGTAACACATAAAAGAGCTAGCGCTTGCCAAGTAATGCCGACATATTTAGCTTTGTGCATTTCTGAAATTTTTTTGATACCCATAAACTTTGTGATGATATGAGGTTGTCCTAAATAACCTAGACCCCATGCTCCACTGATCATGATGATTTTAGCAAACGTTTGAATATTGAATGCAGGAATCAAAGATGTTGTTAATCCTTTACTTTTCATAACTATAAGAATTTGGTCGGTACTTTCAAAATTGGAAAGTAGATAAAAAGCGATAAATAAGATGACTCCAAGTAGGAAAAATCCTTGAAAAAGATCAATCCATGCAACTGTGAGGTACCCTCCTAAAAAGACATAAAAAAGGACAATAAAAAGGCCAATGGTTATTCCTGTATAATAAGAAAGGCCGAAAAGAGATTCGACTAAAAGACCTAAGCTGACAAGTCCTGCTGAAATATAAATTAGAAAGAAGAAAAGGGAGAGTATTGCAGAAAAAGTTCTGATGGAATTTTTCTCATCGTTGAGTTTACTTGCAAAGTAAGCGTTGACGGTTAAACTGTTATATTTTTCGGTTTCGCTGCGAATTTTCGGAGCTATAAATTGCCAATTTAAATACATAAATCCGGTGAGGCCGATTGCTACCCAGGCGTTGAAAATTCCACTTGAATAAATGATGGCTGGATATGCCATTAGAAGCCAACTACTCATGTCGCTTGCATGTGCAGAAAGAGCTGTTAGCCAAAAATTCATTGAACGATTGCCTAGTACAAACTCGGTATCCGATTTTTGCCTTTTGGAAATTAGGAAAACAAGTCCTAATAAGACAGAAAAATAAATAGTAAAGGTAGTAATTTCCAATAAACGCATGAATCTTCCTAATAAATTTATGATGAGCAGTTTAACGTTTTTTTATGAAATAGATCAAGTGTGGCTATTTTTTTAATGCCTTATTTAGTCCATAATTCAAGGAAATATTTGATAAATGTTTTCTTGCATTTGGATAGAGTTTCTCCATTTCTTGAATTAATTTTTCAGTTTGTTTTCTTTTTGTATTTTCTCCAAAACTACAAGAACATGACGAGGTTAAGAAATGATGACAATCCGCATAAGTGATAATATTTTTTTCAGCTACATATATAAGGGGTCTAATAATAGTATTATTATAATCATGCATGTAAACTTTGGGTAACATGCCTGCAAATTCACTTTTATGAAGCATATTCATTAAAAGTGTTTGAGCATTGTCATCTCTATGATGACCAAAAGCAATTTTATTGGCTCCGATTGTTTTAGCTATTTCAAAAAGTTTGGTTCGTCTAACACGGGTGCAGGTGTAACAACTGAAAGAGTTTTTGGGTAAAGGAACTTTTTGAATATGTAATGGAATGTTCAATTCATTGCAAATTGTCTTAAGCAAATTTGATGGATCATTTTTTAAGGTGAGTTCGTTTTGAATATGAATGGCGTGTAAATTAAATTTTGCAATGCCAAATCCATTGATTTTATGAAGCATATGTAAAAGACATAAGCTGTCCTTCCCTCCGCTTAGAGCAACAGCTACGCAATCATTTTGATCAATTAGGGAAAATTTTAATATTGCTTTTCTAATGAGGCTTTCTATTTTTTTGTCATTTAAAGTCAAAATGGCCATTCCTTGCTTGTAAGAAAAAAATTGATTTTTTCACTATTTGAAATCTTTTGATGGTATATTGTAAAATATATGCAAATAAATGATAAAGGGTTGCTTTTATGAAAGAAAAAATTGGTCGAAATGATCCTTGCCCTTGCGGTAGCGGAAAAAAATTCAAAAAATGTTGTGAAGGGCGAATGATTGGGAAACGTTTTATGGCGCATAAAATCGACTCTCCGGAAAGCCTTGCTGCAAATAAGATTTCAGGCTTGACTTCGCTTTTTCAAGCAAATGTTCAGAATCCTAAAGATCATAAATCTGACAAAAAAATTGAAGTATCTGATAAGGAAAAAGAAGAGCATTTAAAAGAAGAGAAAAATCCTTCTGAAGATGTTTTAAAAGAAGAACCTAAGCAAGAAGATTCTTCAGAAAAAACAGATGAAGAAGAAAAATAAAAATATTTGCTTGAGTCAAATCAAGTCAATTTGATAGCATTTAATCATCTTAAACGCTGGTGTAGCTCAATTGGTAGAGCATCCGATTTGTAATCGGACGGTTGAGGGTTCAAGTCCTTTCGCCAGCAATTAAAGGGAGCGTCGCATAGCGGCAATTGCAAGAGACTGTAACTCTCTCGACTTCGGTCTTCGTTGGTTCGAGTCCAACCGCTCCCACATTAAAAGAGGCGTATCTAATACGCCTCTTTTTTTATCTTTTGAGAAAGTTCATCATATATGGTTATTTTGAAAAATTGTTTTTTTGATAAAATTGACTTGTCAAAATTAATCATTTCTTTAAAATAATTTTTATTATTTTTTAATTTTCAGGAATTTTTTATGTCTATTTCCATTGAACCTCTTTATATAATTAGAGAAAATATTGAAAATTGGAACTTAGAAATAGAACAGAGAGGGTTGCATGTTAGCAAGTTTGTTATGGGGAGGTTGTTTCAGTCTAGAGACGTGGATCGAATAGAGCATAAGAATTTTGTAGAGGTTTTAGAGCAATTGAAATTGGAAACAATTGAAGGATTGCAACAATCAAGAAGAATAAAAAAAGTTTTAAGAAAAGTTCTTTTTTGTAAATCTCCTGCTCAAATTTTTTCGGAAAGACTTCTTTATATTGAAGAGCTGAAAAATAAAGTAGAAATCTGTACAGACGAATGTGCGGTTGAAGTTTTATCTAATAGTGGAAAAGTAAAAAAAACAATGGATTCTTTTTTTTCTGGAGTTTTAGATCTATTGTGTTTTCCTGGATTTTTGTGGAGTGAACTAAGTTCTTTTGTTTGCGATAGTATTATTTCTGCGGTTGACCCTGCGATTTTATTAGAAACGGAAGCTTTTCCTGCAGATATAAGAAAATTGGTATTGGAGAGGGATCATGAGATGGGTGAAAGGGGAAGACGTTCGGATAGTGCGATGAAAATTATTAATGAAATTATAAAAAGGATTTCACCTGAGATTAAAAGGCGTATCCTGCAGGATTTTGAAGAAACGGCAAATATTTATGACATATTAAAGGATTCTCATCGTGAAATAATGGAAAGTCTTTTTTCAGACATATTACATGACAAGGTATTGTTCAAATATCAATGTTATATTTCTCATTTGCCTATTATTGTTCCTGTGAAAGTTTTAAATTATCCCCAGATATTTGAGAGATCTGAACTGGATAAGTATTTGGAAGAAGATTTAATATTTCCACTGACAAATGAGATATTACAAGTTTCTCAAATAAAAGAATGCCGTAAGATTAAATCAAAAATTGATCAAAGGCTTCGGTATTATCAAGCATTGATTCTTCAGAAAGTATTTCGAGATCGTAGGATTTGATAGATTAGTTGACTTTATTTGAAATTTCTCCTGAATAATAAAACCATTTATTATTTACTTTTTTGAAAAAACTTTTTTCTTTGAAAGATACATCTTGATTGTTTTGTTTAAGGATGGCTGTAAAAGTAACCGTGGCCTCTGTTTCATTTTCAGAAAAGTGATGAATAATCAGATCTATGAACTTTGTATGCCTGCAAAAATCTTTTATTTGGTTTTCCCATAGGCCTAAGTCTTTTTCCCATGCAGGGCTATTGGGATAGGTCGTTTGGATGATGTAATCGGATAGATTTAGTGTATAAGCAGAAAATCGTGAACGCATAAGTTTGAGTGCATTTTGAGGTAAAGATCCTTCATGCAGAGGTTTGCAGCATTTTGAGTATTCTAATTGACTGTGACAAGGACATAAAAATGTTTCGGTTTTCATAAGACTTGTTTTTTGGATTCTTTAAAAAATATCATATTAAGTTTCTTTTTGCAAATTTTTGATATCACAATTTAGCGAGTTTGAATTTTGGATTTAATACTTGAGTTTTGATTTATTTCAATATACATGGGATCGTAATGATTGAGAAATTATTAAAATTTTTCAAATCGATTAAGGAAATTTTAATGCAGATTTCATTTATGATTACTTTTTTGGTTAGTTTATTTTTTTAAAGAGACTTTTTGTAGGGAAAGAAAGAAAATCCATAAATTTTTTCCAACAGAAGTATATAAATAATTTTTTACAGCTATGTCTTAATGTATTCTTAATGTTAAAATGGTTATTTATATAACCATTTTGGCAATATTTATGACTGTATTATCTCGCATCGAAAGAAAGTATTTTGGAGAGAAAATCCCTTCAGTATTTCAAAGATTTGATGATCCTGTAGAAATGGCAAGGTCTATTACACAATGTTTTCAAAATAAGCTTGCTAATTATGAATGGCTTGAGGCTTGCTTGCAGAAGAAGTCAGCTTCTTTTCCATATGAGGTTACAGGTCTTTCGGTAAAGTCTGAAGATATTTTGTCTCAAGAATCTATGTCGTTGGATGTTTTGACAGATGCTGAAAGATATACAAGTTTTGTGGTCAATATTCCAATTGGAGTAAGCATATTTGATTTAAAAAAAGATCCTCAAGATTACTCATATCCTCATTCAAGACTTGAACAAATGATGAATGAGACGGGATTTGATGAACAGGAACAGGCTATTGCAAAAAAACACCTTGCAGTGATCGTTGGCTATAATCTGATAGATTCGGTGGATTCAATTGATCGAATAAGATTTAAAAGGATGATTCGAAATGTTCAATTAACGGAAAATATTTATTTTTCTGTTTTTGGTTTTTTCTGGACTGTTTCTTATGAAAAAAAACCGGGAATTCAAGCCGTTTATGATTGTAAAAAATCATTTTTGATATTAAAGCATTTAGATTGTAAAGCTTCATTAGAAGTGAAAAAGCATTTATATGAAAATTTATCAGATTATGTGGACTTTCATCAGTTGCGACAAAGAATATATGCACATAGCTCTACTAAAACGGCAATGAACAAATTGAAAACTCAATATCCTCAAGATCCTGTATATTTTACAACGTTAGACAGTGATGTTCTTGATTTAAAAAGTTATTTTTCCAGAGTGCATGAATATGTGCAAAGAGTTGAGCCTTCCATCATTTCCCTTGGTTATGATGTCTCTATAGAAGAGCATCCAATTATCCGTTTTGGGATTTATTTGGATATGAAAGTGCGTGAAGTGATGAACAATACAGTGCCTTATTCGGCATATTTTCCAGAGCCTGCTACAAGTTTTCGAATTTGTAAAGCCTCTGATAATTTACAAAAAATGAAAGATCATTATGCGACTCTTCGCTTTAAAGGAAATAGATCGGCAAAAAAATTAGAGAGTAGACGCTTTATTGAATATGGTAAGGATAGAACCATTTTTGATTCCAACCTCGTTTTTGATGAAAAAGGGGGAGGGGTTGTGATGGGAACACCTTCTAGGATGGTTACAGATACAATAGAGCGTAGTCCCCATAGATTAACTTATGCAGAAATATCGAATTCCGGAATTTTGAGCTCATTGCGTTCGATTTCTCAAGCGCATTTTGAACCTAAGGAATGGGCAGGAGAAGTTTATAATGGTTTGGATTCAACTTGTCATCCCTATAGGTCAGCAATATCCTATATGACAAAAATTTATAATATATTTGATCCGTTATCCAGAATTATTAAATTTGGGCAAAGTTTTGATTATATGATTGGACATTATCATGATGAGTTAACGCAAAAGGAACAAGAGGATATACGTAATGCAGTAGATTCTTTGAGATCTTTAAGGATGAGTGAAGTTGATGCTGAACGAGTTGTTGAATGTGCTATTAAAACTGGAGAAGTGATTTATCAAGAACTTAAATATTTTTATGATTTGCATCATGATCAATCCCTTTCAGATAGAATGTCTCGATTAGATGTTTCTGTGTTAGCAGATGGACAAATTACTCATCCTCATTTTTCTGCATCTTATCAAAAGGCGATCAATCCAATAGATTTAAGAGCGACATTTGAAGAGGACGCTAATGGTAGAGAAATTGAAGAAGAACTTCTGATAGACAATCTTCAAATTGGTTCTGATTCATGAGATGTAAATGATGTTTTTTAATTGAAATAGAGTCTTTTTCTTAAGGGGATAGCTTTCGGGTTTCCCTTGATATATATAGAAATTTTTTATAAAGTGCATAAAAACTTTTTGTATATGTATGAAAAAAATTTTCTTTCTTTGTTTGATAGTTTCGCAAGTTATTGCTAATCCTCAAAATTTTAATGTTATCAATGGAGATGTTCTGGTTGAGAGCATTGATCCCAATACTCTTTTAGTGGAAGCTTCTGATAATTCCATTATCGAATGGGATAGATTCGATATTCAAAAAGGTGAATCAACTCATTTTGAGTTGGATAATCCAGAAGGGGCAGTCCTTAACAAGGTGACAGGAGATATTCCATCAGATATTTCTGGATTGCTCTCTTCGAACGGCTTTGTATATCTTGTGAATCCTGCGGGGATTATTGTAAGCGAAAAAGGAGTTATCGACACTCAGGGATTTTTAGCATCGACTTTGGATATCTCTTATGAGGATTTTTTAAATCAGAATTTTTATTTTGAATCAGATGAAAAAAGCCAAGTAGTCAATTTAGGTACAATTCAAACTAATTCAGGGAATGCAATTTTAATTGGTTATCAGGTAAAAAATCAGGGATTGATCACAACAGAGGGTAATTGTTTGATTGGTGCTGGGAAAAAGATTTCTCTAATCCCGGATCAAGATCAGATGATTCAAATTCAAATTGATGAAGAGGATTTGAATGATCTTGTCAAAGTGGAACAAAAAGGAATTATCGAATCGAAAAGCACGTATATTGCGGCAACAGCGACGCCTTATTCTTTTGCAATACAAAATAGTGGAATTATCGAAGCGTGTGGTCTTATAGAAAAAGATGGAAAAATAGTTTTAGTCGCTGAAAAAGGAAGCGTAGCTCATGAAGGAACGTTAAGTGCACAGAAAGGACGAGACGGCGGTCACATCCACCTTGAGGGTGAAGGAGTTTATGTTGCAGCGGAATCTAAAATAGATGTTTCTGGAAAAAGAAATGGAGGATCAGTCTATCTAGGAAATAATCTACACGTTTCTCAAGAGAAAAAAGCTTTAAAGACCCTTGTCGAGGAAAATGCGACAATATTGGCGGAATCAACTCAGCGTGGTAATGGTGGACATGTCTTAATGTATGGGAAGGATATGGCAGGTTTTTACGGGTTAATTTTAGCAAAAGGCGGTTCTTTGAAAGGCGATGGAGGTCTCGTTGAAATCAATGCAGAAAGATACTTAGATGCCAAAGGATTGATTTATACAAATGCATCTAACGGTTTGACAGGTACTTTAAAAGTGCAGGTTGAGGAAGTTCTTGTTAAAGGAACAGGT
>DAOTHK010000047.1:0-9095 GCA_035447625.1 Chlamydiales bacterium | reverse complement strand
ATCAATGATTCTTCCACCAAAATATGCGCGATCAAGTGAGATGCGGTTAGTTGTTCCAGAAATCTGCCCCATGCTGTTGGCAAATTCAAGCTGCATGGAAGCCCAAGCACGTGGTGCTTGATAATCTAAAACAATATCACCTTCAATATCAAAATTATAAATAGGAACTGTCGTCGCTCCATGTGGTCCTCTTTGCTGCTGACCATTTTTTTCTTCTGAAGAGCCTTTGAAAGAATAATGAATTTCTCCACTTAAAGACAAATCACCACCAATTTCTTTAACGGTCACAAGTCTCTTCTCACGGATCCATTTTCTTAAAGCATCCATTTCTCTATCTTCAAGTTTTCCATCGTAATCTTCTTCAGCAAATGCATATGAAGCAAATCCAAAAATCATAATAAAAACAAATAAATATCTAATCGTGCGCATAAGTATCCTTATTTGAAAAATGAATAAAAAAGATTAATTCAGAAAAACTTTTTTTGCAAAAATTAAAAACGAATCTGCATTAAAAAGGAAAGCATGGAATCATTAATAAAATGAGATTCAATTTCTAAGGAAACTTTATAAACTGTCGCAATAGTTGCTCCAACAAAGAAATCCAAATGACTTGAAGGATATAACATAAGCTCATCTCTTTCTTGTAAATTCTTCATTTCCATACGATAGTCTCTTCCCATCAGACCAAAATAAGGAATCAACCAACCAGCTCTATAAGACAAAGCTCCTCCAGCCTGCCAACCCTTATGAATAAATGAAACATTGCCAGTTGAAGACGGAATATCATTTTCGTAATAAGCTGTTGGCGATCCTTCCCCGTAATAAACAAGGGCTCCCAAACCTAAAGTCCAATTACCTATCTCAATAAAAACTAATTTTCCTCCCAAGGATCCCATCAAAAAGCCCTGAACATCGTAATGTCTTTTAATGTTTGAATAAGAATAGGTCACCCCCATCTGTTCGGCACCAATGCTAGCTATGAGCTCAACCCTTTCTTTAATATTTAAAGTTACCTGTCCTAAAACTCCACCACCTGAAGCTGTTGGATTCATATAAGAAAGTCTTCGATCCCTATGATTAATTTTTATATCAGGATAATAGTAGGGAATTTCAAGCATTCCAAATTTTAAATTCGCAGTTGCCGTATCCGATATCACAAAACCTTGTTGCAAAATGGATGGACTTGAAGGGTTACCATAAGGAAGGGCTGATAATGAAAAATTAAAAACGATACTCGCCCATAATAACAAGCTCCTGCTCATCGATAATCCTTGCTTCAAAATTTAGAAAAAAGTTCTTTTGATTGGTAACAGCTGTTCCAATAGCCATTCCATATTTTTTTTGATTGTTCATGCGAATGATGTTGGCTCCATCATCTGCAATAACATCTAAAAGCGTTCCAATTTTTTTATTTGCATCACGATAAGTTGCTTGAATATAAGGAGCAAACAAATCGGTAATATATGAAAAACCAAAATCGAGTTGCCAAGCTTTTTCTTCTACCGTGGCGTCATATACGTTTAATGGAACTCCATTTTTAACCATTCTCTCCAAAGGAAGGGAAGAATACTGATAACGGCCACCAAATCCTAAAGAGGCTTTGCCCCATTCGAATAATACAACTTTCGCGCCTCCGGCCCAGGCTTGCCTATATTTGGATTGAAAAGATATCCCAACTTGATTGTCATCAAATCGATAAGCTCCAGCAGATTGTTTTTTTCCAAAAAGCCCAAAAACATCGAAACGATTATAAAAATTAACCGTCACAACACCCATTTGAGCATTTCCTTCAAAAAGATCTATTCTCCTTCCATTGGATTCCATTAAATCATCAATAGAATAGCTCGATTCATATCCCAGCCTTAGACTCAAAAATGAAGCCGAAGAAATCAAAGGTCCTTCAATCGCAAGCCTTGGTTGAGCTGGATTGTTAGAAGGAAGAGCTAATAACATTTCAGCAAACAAAACCAAAAAAATTATCTTCTTCATAAACATTCTCAATAAAATATATGTCTAACAAAATAGAAGGTTATAAGGTTTTTTTCTATAACTCTTTCATTTTTAAATTTTTTTTTACCTTCTCTATCAATTGTTAATTGATAAGCAAATACCTTTTGTCTTTTATACTCTATGTAGTATCATCATGTTATTAACAAAGCTACTAAGGTATTTTTATGAAAATTATTTATGAAAACAAAAAAATTGAGTTAGATGATGAATCAAACGGTATTGATTTAGCAAAAAAACTTAATTTAACAGCTCCCAAAGAAGCCCTTGCTATGTATCGCAACAAAACCTTAGTAGATCTTAGCACGACTTTAGAAAATAATGATGTAATTTCCTTTCTATCTTTCGATTCTCCTGAAGGAAAAGCCCTTTTTTGGCACACATCTGCCCATGTGCTTGCACAAGCTATCAAACGGCTTTTCCCAGAAGCAAAAGAAACTATTGGACCTTCTATTGAAAATGGCTTTTATTATGATTTTGCAAACCTAACTATTTCCGAACACGATTTTCCAAAAATTGAAGAAGAAGTAAAAAAAATCATTTCCGAAAACCCTAAACCGCAAAGAAGAGTTTTCAAAAATAAAGAAGAAGCCAAAAAGCATTTTCAAGATAATCCTTATAAAATAGAACTCATTGAGTCTTTCGATGAATCACCTATTTCATCTTATAAACAAGGAGAATTCGAAGATCTTTGTCGCGGTCCCCACCTGGCTTTCATCGGTAAAATCAAAGCTTTTAAAATCACAAAAACATCTGGAGCTTATTGGAGAGGAGATCAAACAAGAGAAATGCTTACCCGAATTTATGCCATCTCTTTTCCTGAAAAACAAATGCTTCAAGACTACCTTAAATTAATTGAAGAAGCAAAAAAAAGAGATCATAAAATGATCGGAAGAAAAATGGATTTATTTTCCATTAGAGAAGAAGCTCCCGGCATGCCATTCATCCATTCAAATGGAATGTATATGTGGGAAAAACTTCTTCATTTCTTAAGATCTCTTCTTAAAGAAGATGATTATTTTGAAATCAAAACACCTATTTTGATGAGCAAAGATCTCTGGATTCAATCCGGTCACTGGTTTCACTACCGTGAAAACATGTATACAAGCGAAGTGGAAAATCAGGATTTCGCCCTAAAACCCATGAGCTGTCCAGGTTGCATGCTCTACTATAAGTCTACATTACACAGCTATAAATCATTTCCATTACGTATCGCTGAAATCGGGCACGTGCATAGACATGAACTTTCAGGATCTCTTCATGGGCTTTTTAGAGTTAGAAGCTTCCATCAAGACGATGCTCACATCTTCATGCAACAACACCAAATCAAATCAGAAATCATCAAACTTTTAAAAATGGCAAACACCATTTATTCAACATTTGGTCTTTCTTTTCACTTAGAGCTTTCAACAAGACCAGAAAAAGAAAAAACAATAGGTTCTGATGAAGATTGGGAAATTGCAACAAGAGGTTTAAAAGAAGCTTTAGATGAATGGAAACATCCTTATCAAATCAACGAAGGTGATGGCGCTTTCTACGGCCCTAAAATCGATTTACATATTAAAGATGCTCTTGGTAGATCCTGGCAATGTGGAACGATTCAGCTAGACATGTCTTTACCTGAAAAATTTGACCTTAATTATGTCGATGCTGACGGAACATATAAACGTCCTATCATGATTCATAGAGCTCTTTTCGGATCCATTGAACGTTTCTACGGCGTACTAATCGAACACTTTGCAGGTAAATTCCCCGCTTGGATTAGCCCAGTGCCAATCATGTTGATTCCAGTTGCCGACAGACATATCGCTCACGCGGAAAAAATCAAAGAAAAATTAAAAGGCTTAGATATTCCTGTTAATATCGATGCAACGAATGAATCCGTCAGCAAAAAAATTCGCAATGCGCAAATGCAAAATGTCAACTATATGATTACTATCGGAGACAAAGAAGCTGAAGAAGGAACAATCGCTTTAAGAACTAGAAATGGAGACCGAATAGACGGTCTTCAAATTGATGAATTTTTCAAAAAGGTTCTAGATGAAAAAATAGAGCGTGCGTTAACTTCACCTTTTAATACATCAAATCAGGACTAGGAGATTTTTTTAATGAAAATCGTTTCTATTTGTAGTTTTAAAGGCGGAACCGCCAAGACTTCAACTTGTCTGCATTTAGCATCAGCATTAGCAAAATTTCATAAGCAAAAAGTTCTAATAGTTGATTTAGATGCCCAAGCCAACCTAACTACAGGTCTTGGTTACGACCCTGATGAACAAGATAGTATGGCTCCCGTTCTTCAAGGAGAAAAAAATATTGAAGAGGTAATTTTACCAACTTCAATAAAGAATCTTGATTTAATCCCTGCAGATACTTGGCTTGAAAGGGTTGAGGTTACAGGGGCATTAGCTGCAGACCGCTATTCTCATGAAAGATTACAAACAATTTTAAAGCCTCTTAATTACGATTTTATTTTTATCGACACTCCCCCGTCTCTTTGTTGGCTAACAGAATCTTCTTTAATTGCTGCCAACCTATCAATTATTTGCGCCACTCCGGAATTCTATAGTGTAAAAGGTCTTCAACGCCTATCCCAGTTCATTAACAACATTTCAGAAAGGCATCACCTAAAAATTCTAGGTGTATCCTTATCATTTTGGAATCATAGAGGAAAAACTAATCAAGATTTCTTGCAGGTTATTGAAAGCATCTTTCCTGGAAAACTCTGCGAATCAAAAATTCGTAGAGATATTGCAGTATCTGAAGCAAGTATCTATGGGAAACCCGTATTTCTATCAGCACCAAAATCCAGGGCTGCAGAAGATTATCTAAAACTTACAGAAGAACTATTAACCAGAGTGTAAAGCAGCTTGACATTAAGGAGATCAAAAAATGGCAAAATTTAATTCATTATTAAATCTTCGCTTAAAACAAAAAGAAGAAGATCAATCAAAAATGAAAGCTCTTGCACAAAGAGCAACTCAAGGAAACCTTTCTGGTTTTTCAGGAGTTTTTCAAATAGGCTCCTTAACTGAAAAAGAAAAAGACAATCTTTCACACATTCTTAGAAGCTATAGAGACCGCGAAGACGTTTCTCTTGAAGACGACCTTGAAGAACTAACCACCATTACCTCCGAAGTCAAAGCGATCACCAACCAAGCCGTAATCCTCCATGGAGAACGCATTAAAAAAGCACAAGCTATCTTAAAAAAATATCAAGAAGGCGCCTTCACTGCATGGTTAATGTCAACTTACGGCAATAGACAGACTCCTTATAATTTTTTACAGTATTATGAATTCTATTCATCCATGCCTAAAGAACTTCATCAAAAAATTGATGATATGCCAAGACAAGCAATCTATACCCTTGCAAGCCGCGAAGGAGAAATAGGAAAAAAACAGGAAATCGTTCAACAATATCAAGGCCAAACAAAACAAGAAATGCTCACCCTTATCCGCGAAACATTTCCTTTAGATGAAACAGATAAAAGATTTCCAAACCTTGGAAAACAAGTAGCAGCTTATCTCAACAAAGCATTAAAAGCTTCTACACATCCTCGGTTTTATGCAGATGAAAAAACAGTCAAAAGAATTAAAAAGTTCATTCAAGAACTAGAGAATCAATTTTTAAAAGATGAAGAGTAATTACAAGTCCTATATATCTCCTTTCTCCCTGCGCTACGCAAGCGAAAAAATTTCTTATCTATTTTCCCCTTATCACCGCGCTCTTTTATTTAGAAAACTCTGGACTGCTCTTGCAAAAGCTGAAAAAGATCTTGGACTCAATATTACAGAAAAACAAATTCAAGAACTTGAACAAAATATCGAAAATATTGATTTTTCTTTAATTGAAGAATATGAAAAAAAATTCAAACATGATGTCATGGCTCATATCCATGCCTTCGGGGATCTTTGCCCAAACGCAAAATCCATTATTCATTTAGGAGCAACCTCTTGTTATGTAACCGACAACGCAGACCTCATTATAATCAAAGAATCACTAGCTTTACTTAAAGAAAAATTACTAAAAATAATTCATGTTTTATATCGCTTTACATCAAAATTTTCGGATTTACAATGTATTAGCTTCACCCATTTGCAACCAGCACAAATGACAACTGTCGGCAAACGTTTTTGCCTCTACTTGCAAGATTTTTTAGACGACTATTCCCAAATTGAAGACATTTATGAAAAACTCCCCTTCCTTGGAGCTAAAGGAGCCACCGGTACGCAAAATTCTTTCATGATCCTTTTCAATAACGATGAAAATAAAGTAAAAAAATTGGATCAACAAATCGCTGACTTTTTTAATTTTAAAACTCTTATTCCGATTGCTTCTCAAACATACTCCCGCAAAATCGATTTAAATATTTGTAATATTTTAGAATCTTTTGCCTCAACATGCTATAAATTTGCCAATGACATTCGTTTACTAAGTTCGAAAAAAACCATATGCGAAGGATTTGATAAAGAAAATCAAGTGGGATCCTCTGCTATGCCACACAAAAAGAACCCAATCTTTTCTGAACGCACCTGTGCTCTTGCGAGACATTTGATTACTCTTTCGCAAAATGCATCTCACACCTATGCAACGCAGTGGCTAGAACGTTCACTGGACGACTCTGCCAACAGAAGAATCACATTATCCGAAGTTTTTTTGACTGCTGACAGTTTAGCTTCTCTTGTATATCGCATAACAAGCTCTCTTTTTGTAAACGAGGAAATGATTCAAAAAGAAATCGATGAAAACCTTCCTTATATTCTACTCGAAAACATTTTAATGGCCTGCTCTCTAAAGGGCCTGGATAGACAAAAAATCCATGAGAAATTAAAGAAAATTTCTCACAATTCTATAAAAAATATTATGGAAATTATTGCCAACGATAATGAAATACCTCTGAATATAAAAGATATCGAAGAATTATCTTCTCCCTCTTTGTTATCAGGAAGAGCCTCATCACAAGTTAAATGCTTTTTAGAAAAATCAATTAAACCGATTTTAGATATAGCAAATAATCTTGGCGCCTCTATTGAGGAGCCAAAGTACTAGTTACTTCTAAAAGAGCATTTTCGATTAAATTTTTCACATAACCAGATGGTTCCAATAAAGGTAAACGAATCCTTTCACTACACTTACCAATATGTGAAACAGCATATTTAATACACTGAGGATTTGGTTCTAAAGAAAGAGTATTTAATAGAGAAACTAGCCTCTTTTCTTTTTTTAAAGCCTCATCCCAATTTTTTTGCTTACACAAATCGATAATCTCTTTCCATTGTTTTGGAATAACGTTTGCAATTACCGAAATAACACCTTTAGCACCGTGCTGCATCATCTGAACAGTCAACATATCATCACCAGAATACATTGGTAAGGAAGTTGAAGAAGCAATTTGATCATAAACAGAAATATTAGAAGACGCCTCCTTGATTCCTATCACTTCTGGAATTTGAGAAATCATACTAAAGGTTCTTGGTTCAACAGCAATACCTGTTCTTTTTGGATGATGATAAATAATCATTGGAAGTTTTGCTTTCGCAACTTCTCTAAAATGAGCAACAACGCCAAGCTGGGTTGGCCTATTATAATAAGGAACAATAACTAATGCAGCATCCACACCTATAGTTTTTGCTTTCAAAGTCATTTCTAAACTTCTACGAGTACAATTTGTTCCAGTTCCTGCAATCACAGGAATCCTCTTTTTGGCCGCATCCACACAAGCTTTCATTACGACTAACTTTTCTTCTTCAGAAAGCGTTGGAGCTTCTCCTGTAGTACCACAACAACAAATAGCATCAGTACCTTGTTCGATATGCCATTCAACTAAATTTTGCAAAGCACCAATATCGATTTGTCCACTTTGAGTAAAAGGAGTAATCAGCGCAACGATAGAACCAGAAAACATATTCTTGAACCTCTAAAAAATGATTTATTAAAAATAATAAAAATATTACCAAGATTGAATCAAGTTTTTTGTTATTTTATACGAAAAAAAATTATTCTTTTCTTAAATATTCATTTATTAGAGATTAAATTTTTTACAAAAAACCCTCTATGGATTACTTAATAGAACTTACAAAATCCTGAGTAGATAAATTCTTTAAAACCGTTCTCCATTTCTTAACAGAAGCTGAAAAAACATATATTAATTTTTTCATAGAACGATATAAATAAAGAGGCACTTCTTGTTTTAGTGCAACATTCCTATTTTCTTTACCAAAAGAAAGATACTGAAAATTGTTTTCGCTTTTTGGCAAGCTTTTCAAAACAACACACTGCTCGACAGAAGGAGAAATTCCTTCCTTATCAAAAAAAACAGTAGAAGAAAGAATCATTTTTTTATCAGCAGCCTTAGTTTGAAGCTCAACTAAAACGCCATCAAAGTAAAAACTATATTTTTTATCCATAACACCAATATTTTTTAAGCCTGCAAAGAATTATAACAAAACAAATAATTATCGATTACTAAAAAACAAACAAACACAATTAAATTAGTCTTTTTTATTTTTATCGCTTAATAAAGATGAATACAATCCTATTAATCTTTCTTTTACTTCGACAATAGATTGATAAGAAGTTTCAATTTCTACTTTTTCCTCATCCATAACCACTCTATCCTCAAATTCCAATAAAGAATCTTCTTTTGAAAAATTTTCCAAGCTTTCTCTCAGCTCTTTTTTAGGACAAACAAAATTTTTATTCATAGAATTAAAAACAATACTTCAAAATGATATTCCTTTTTGTATAGCATTTGTTTTTCTTTTTTGAAAAGACAAGAACTTTTAATTATTCTTTTTTAAAAAATTCACAAGCACAGCAATAAATCCTGCTATACCAGCAAGAATCAAAGGAAAAGGTTGATAAATTTTAGCAACTAACCCTCCAAGTATAGGAGATACAATCATAGCTAAAGATTGCATAGACTGACTAAAACCAAAAACTTTACCTTCCATATTCTTGGGAGAAAGTTTAGAAATCATCCCAACACAAATAGGCCAAGCAATACCACCTATAAGAACACAGCCGCAAAGAAGAGCTATCAATAGCCATAAATGATTCATCATTGCAGCCAGAATGCAAAAAAACGTAT
>DAOTHK010000046.1:0-9158 GCA_035447625.1 Chlamydiales bacterium | reverse complement strand
CTGTCTTCTGATATTTTTCCTTTAAATAGACTTTTAAAACCTCTTCCAAACTTTCGCGATTAGTATCATCTGGCTGTGTAAGCATACCCGCTTTTTTTTCAACTATAAGCAGATGATTATCCTCGAAAAGGATAGAATTATTGAGTTCTTTGTCTAAGGACTTCATAAAGCATAATCGTTGTAGCAGTTGCAACATTTAAAGAATCTGCAAATCCTTTCATAGGAATTGCAACAGATGACAAAGATTTTTCCATCCAAAAATCAGATAATCCATATTGTTCCGTACCGACTAAAATCGCCACAGGACCTGTCATATCTTCATCCACATAATTTTTTTTACTATGAGGTGTTGCTGCTATGGTTTTGATTTTATATTTTTCCAAAAAGCTTAAAAGCTGTGGATTATCAGCAGTTGCAACTGGCATGGAAAAAAGCATTCCTGTACTAGCCCTTACAACATTGGGATTAAAAAGATCCGTACAAGGATCGGCAACAATCACGGCGTCAACACCTGCTGCATCTGCCGACCTTAAAATAGTACCCAAATTACCTGGTTTTTCAATACTTTCTGCGATAAGAATGAAAGGACTTTTCTTGTTTTGAATAATTTTTTCAATTCTTTCCAAATCAGTTGAAAAAGTTTTTGCAATCGCAATCAATCCATCCGGTCTGTCACGATAAGAAATTTTTTCAAAAATACTTTTCTCAACTGGAATAGCTTTTGCATTTTGCTGAATTTTTTCAATCAAACTTTCTTCATTCTCACCTAAGAAAAGTTCCTTGCAAAAAAACAAAGCTTCAAATGCAACGCCTGCAGAAACAGCTCTTGTAAGCTCCCTAAATCCCTCAATTAAAAAAGTATTGGAAATTTCCCTTTCACGTCGTTTTCTAAGCTTTGAAATTTTTTTCACCCAAGGATTTTGCATGCTGGTAATCATTTTCCCTCCCAAATTCCGAAGCTTCCAGATGGAATATCGAAAGATTTTTCTGAAATAAGAGTCATTTCTCCCGATTCTATTTTTCCATTTTTAAAATGGCTTTGAAGTAAATTTTCTATAACGATAGGAGTAAAGCCCGGAGTATGACAGGAAAAAATCAATGAGCCATCCTTATTTAAAAGATTTGATGCAAGCTCCAATAACAAATTGATATCCTTTTCAATTTTAAACACCTGCATTTTTGCACCCCTTCCAAATGAAGGAGGATCCATGACAATCATATCATAATGCTGGTTGCGACGAATTTCCCTTTTCATAAATTTAATCGCATCATCAACAATCCATCTAATTTTCGGCTCTTTGAAATTCAAATAAGCATTCTCTTTCGCCCATGCCACTGTGGGCTTGGAGGCATCCACATGACAAACAGTGGCATTTTCCTTTACGCAAGCGAAAGTCATGCCACCTGTATAAGCAAACAAATTCAACACTTTGGAATCTTTTTTGCCTTTCAAAATATCTGCTGCCTTCTTCCATAAGAATCGATGTTCTGGAAAAATTCCCAAATGCCCGAAAGACGTTGGCATTAATTGGAATTTAATTCCCTCTATCTCGATATTAAATGCCTTATCAAATGCAGGTTCCCAAGAAGCCCCTTCTTCTCTTGAAAAAGTATAATCGACATTTTTCCAAAGAGCTGGATCTTTCTTTTCCCAAACCGCTGTAAAGCAAGGCCTAATAATCTTATAAGGTCCAAACTTTTCTAATTTTTCTCCATCTCCGCTATCTAATAAACTGTATTGCATAAATCATCCAAAATGTTGAAGGTTATAACGCATTTTCCGATACAAAATCGCAAGAGCTACATTAACGCAATATTGCACAATGCTTTCGCGATCTTTAGGCATATAAATTTTTCCGACATCAACTTGTTCGCCCTTTTTATAAACAGCGATATAAACAGTTCCAACAGGCTTTTCTTCTGTTCCACCCGTAGGCCCTGCAATTCCTGTTATTGCAATGCCAAAATCAGATCCTGTTTTTTCTACTATATTTAGAACCATGGAAGTTGCGACTTCTTTGCTGACAGCCCCATATTCTTCAAGATCCACTTGCTCAACACCCAAAATCTTTTCTTTAGCAGAATTCGCATAAGCAACAATGCTTGCTAAAAAGTATTTCGAAGAACCGGGCAAAGCTGTAATTCTAGAAGAAAGAGTTCCTCCAGAACAAGATTCGGCACATGACAAACTCTGATCATTTTCTATAAAAAGTTTGTGAATAGATTCTGCAAGATCAGCTTTATCCGACTCAAATACAAAAGTTTCAAATTCTTTTTCCAAACTCTTTTTAGCTGCTGCAATTTCTTGTTCTATATGTAAGATGTTTTCCTTTCCAGAAATCACGACTTTTACAATTCCAAGCCCTGGATAAATACCAAAATTCAAATTGGAAAACTTTTCTGATAATTTTCTTAAAACCTGATCGACCTCTGGCTCAGAAACTAAACATAAATGAACCTGTTCATATTTTAAAGGCATCAAAGCAATCTCATTGTCACAAAGATATGGAATCAACCTTTCTTCAACCAAATATTCACATTCACGAACCACACCAGGCAAAAGAGCTATCCATTTTCTATCTTTTTGAATCAATTGGCCTGGAGCTATACCGACAATATTTCTAAAAGAAACAGCTTTCTCGATAATTTGAGATTGGTTTTGATTGGTTTCATTACCAGGAAATCTTTGATTCAAATCTTTCAAAACCTTTTCGTCAACTATCAAAGATTTTTGTAAAAAAGAAGCGACAAATTTTGATGTATTGTCGTCCAAAGTCGGTCCAAGACCTCCTGTTAAAACAACAAAATCCACCTCACACAAAGCTTTTTGCAACTCTTTTACAATTAAAGTTTCATCATCAGCTACAACTACGATTTTTTCTGTTTCAATACCAATTTTAGCAAAATTTTTTGCAATCATGCTGCTATTCTTCTCTTGAACCATGCCTGTTAAAAGCTCTGTTCCGATCGCAATAATTTGCAATTTCATTCTCATTTTCCTTTATGATGATATTTTTCTGTCAAAGAGGCAATCACAAGCCACACCATTCCTATAAAAATCATGCTATCGGCAATATTAAATACAGGGTATGAATATCCCCAAAATCTAAAATGAAACATGTCGACGACATGGCTATATAATACTATATCTATCAAATTACCAACAGCTCCAAAAATGATAATCAATAGAGGATAGATAAATCTTTTTTTAAGCTGTCCTTTCCATATAAATAACCCTAATATGACAAGGATTGTCAATCTTAGCACAATCAAAAGTTTTGGATAATTCGAAAAAACTCCCCAAGCCGCACCTTTGTTAACAACATGGTTGATAGAAAAATCAATACCGAAAAAATTTTCAAAAACAGCAATCCCCCCATATGGATATGAAGGATAATAAGAAGCCATCTTCAATACATGATGATGAACATATAATTTTGAAAAAACATCAAGTATTAGAACAATTAATGGAAATATAGAAAAGAATATATATGGTTTATAGGCTTTTTTCATTTGCTTCATCCTGTTGATCATTTAATAAAGTAACAAATCATCTCAGCAAAGCTCAAGAAAAAAGCCAAAAACAAAGAATCAATACCGATCTTTCTCCAGAGACTCTTGAGCCTGAACGGTCATTGTAGCATAAGGGATCGCCTGCAAGCGTTTTTTTGGTATTTCCTCTTCAGAAATATCACAAATACCATATGAACCTTCTTCGATTTTTTCCAAAGCCCTTTCTACTTGTTTCAATATATCCAAATCGTTATTTGTCAGTTCCAAATTGATTGTTTTATCAAAATCATCAGTTCCTTCATCAGCTTGATGCTGTGAATATCCACGAGCTTCTTCTGGCTGTTTTACATCATTAGTCGCTTCCTGAATAGAATTTGTTAACTGGGCTTTGATTTGCTCTAATGTTTTTTTAAAATTCTCAATCTCTTCTTTTTTTAGTGGCATAATTACCTCACACACTATGGTTATTCTTCGCAGGCGCTGACTGAATCTATCGCTGCGATTAAATCTTCAATCTTTTTAAAACGTTTATAAACACACGAAAATCTTATATAAGCTACAACGTCAATCTTCTTTAATAAATCCATTACCATCTGCCCTAAAGCAGCCGAAGAGATTTCTCGAATTTGCTGTTCGATTAACTCTCCTTTTATTGTTTGAATAATTTCTGTTACCTGATCATGACTGATCTTCGAATGACGACAAGCGGCATTCAATCCTTTAAAAAGCTTATCCTGATTAAAATCCTCAAATGTCCCATCTTTTTTTCGAACTTGTACAGTTAAGTCAATAGTTTCAAAAGTAGTAAATCTTTTTTTACATTGATTACACTCTCTTCTTCTACGTATCGTATTCATAGCGCTTCTTGATTCAATCACTTTAAGATCTTCACTCTTACAGTAAGGACATCTCACAAGCTTTCCTCCGGTTAAAGAAAAAATACAAATTTATTATTCTGTTTTATTTATTGATTTCCGTTTTTTTTGTGAACAAAAAAATGAAAATAAAAGGAAATTTTCTTAAATAAATCACTTTTTCATGAAAATTTAACATTAGACTTTCAATTTTCATAATTTACAACCTAGAAAAAAAAGAAATAACTTATAATTAAGAAGTTGCAAACAACAAACCGATATAAAACTTTAACATCAATGAAAAATTAGAATCAATAAAATGGCGGAGAAGGTGGGATTCGAACCCACGATACGCGATTAGCGTATACACGCTTTCCAAGCGTGCTCCTTCGGCCACTCGGACACTTCTCCGCAAAAAGATCACTAAGAATAAAAGTTTTTTGTTATTATAGCAAGTAAATCTACTCTAAAATAGATTTACTAAAATTATTTTGAATTTTTCGCTATTGACTTATGTTTTTTGTTTCTTTATGATGATACATCATCTCCGAACTATTATACTATTACTGGAGGAATCATGTACAAAAACATGTACGCAATCGTCGAAATTGGCGGAAAACAATTTTGTGTAGAAAATGGTGATGTAATTGATGTCGATTTATTGAACATCGAAGAAGGAAAACCGGTTGAATTTTCAAAAGTTCTTCTTTTAAATGATGGCACGAATGTTAAAGTTGGAAAACCTCACATCGATAACTGTCTAGTCAAAGGAGAGCTTATTTGTGAAACGAAGGGCCCTAAAGTAATTGCTTACAAATACAAAAAAAGAAACAATTACCACAAAAAAATTGGCCATCGTCAAAAATATCACAGAGTTAAAATTACAGAGATCAAGGCAGGTTAACAATGGCTCATAAGAAAGGGCAAGGATCTACACGTAACGGAAGAGATTCAAAATCCAAAAGACTTGGAATTAAAGCCGCATCAGGTGAATTTGTCACAGCAGGAAGTATTCTTGTAAGACAAAAAGGCACGAAGTGGCATCCCGCGAAGAATGTAGGCGTTGGTAAAGACTACACTCTTTTCGCTCTTGTTGATGGAGTTGTTTCTTTCCGCAAGACAAACAAAACATTTGTTTCGATCCAACCACAATAAAAACAACCTATTATTTTCTATAGCCTCTATTTTATAGAGGCTTTTTTTGATTATGTTTACAGATACAGTTACAATCAGTTTTATAGCAGGAAAAGGCGGCAATGGCCTTGTGTCCTGGCGCAGAGAAAAATACCTTCCCAAAGGCGGTCCCGCCGGAGGAGACGGGGGTAATGGAGGCTCTGTGATTATTCGCGCTTCAAACCATCTACTTTCTTTGGAAGACTATCGTCATACCAAACAAATCAAAGCAGAAAATGGTCAAGCTGGTGGATCTTCTAATAAAACAGGTCGTAACGGCAAAGATATCGTCATTAAAGTTCCTCCTGGAACTTTAATCAAAGATTTCAATACCGGTGAAGTCCTTCATGATTTAACCGAACATAATCAAGAAATCGTCATATGCCAAGGAGGGATTGGAGGAAAAGGAAATACTCATTTCAAAACCCCTACCAATCAAGCACCAAATATTGCAACTCCCGGAACTGCCGGAGAGGAAAAAAGGCTGATTTTAGAACTAAAAATCATAGCAGATGTAGGTCTTGTAGGCATGCCTAATGCTGGCAAATCTACTTTTATCTCCTCTGTTGCTAAAATTCCAGTAAAAATCGCTCCCTACCCATTTACCACTATGAGACCCAATATCGGCATGGTTGAATTTTCAGATTTTTCCAGAATCTATATAGCAGATATTCCTGGAATCATAGAAGATGCACACCAAAACCGTGGACTTGGGTTATCCTTTTTGAAACATATAGAACGTACCGAACTACTGATTTATATTCTTGATATTTCCGGCATCGAAAGACAAGATCCTATGAAAGACTTTCAAATTTTAGAAAACGAACTCCTTTCTTACGATCCAACACTAAAAGAAAAACCTTTCCTTGTTGTATTAAATAAAGCAGATATCTGTGAAAATGAAGAAATTATTGAAAAGTTCAAAAATGAATATCCTTACGATCCTTCAACTCTTTTTGTCATTTCAGCACTGGAAAAAGAAGGGTTAACTCCTTTAATGAAAAAAGCCAAACAACTTTGTCAAAGAAACAAAATCCGCTACTTATGAGTAGGCTTTTTTTCCCTCATCATTAGATAACCTCCCAAAAATACAATTGCAATACCTGCAAATGTCCAAATATCTGGAATATTACCAAAAAAGAGCCATCCGAAAATCCCACTAATTGCTACTGAAAAATACCCCACAATGGAAGTTTTTGTAACGGTGGCATAAGAAAAACTTTTTGTTAAAAAATGCTGATAAATATAAGAAAAAAGCCCCACCAAACACATTAAAAAAATAGCCTTTTTATCAGAGGTAAATTCTTTCACGCTAAATAAAGGAACTATAGAAAAAAGCCAAGTTAGAAAGAAAAAATAAACAAGAATTTTTTCACGAGGCTCAACTTTTGTCAATCTTCTCACAGAAACATAAGAAAGAGACATAAACACCCCTGAAATTAGCCCAATCAATCCATCCCAATTAAAAAAGGAAAAAGAAGGTCTCAATATAAATATCACCCCCAAAAAACCTACCATAATTGCAAGCCATCTTTCTTTAGGGATTCTTTTGCCATACCAAATAAAGGCAACGACCGGAACAAATAAAGGAGCTGTATTCATCAATAAAACTGCATCAACAAGTGGCATATTTCTGGCAGTATGATAAAAAGAATACAAAGCGCAAATACCCACCAAAGAACGAAACCCTAATAGAGGCAGATTCTTTGTTTTTAAAGGAATTTTCTTTCTTAAGACAATAAAAGCTAAAATCAACACACATACAGAATTTCGATAAAATACAATTTCCTGAGTTGTTGCATACCGAGACACCCATTTCACAGTAGAGGCCATCAAAGCATAAAAAAGAGCTGCGATAAGAGCAAAACCTAAAGCTTTGACTTCATTTCTATTTACGTTTATCTTCATAATCAAACAATTCCTTTTTTCAGATGAGACGATTAGTTGTTAGTGTATTTTTAATTTTCCTTCCGATTACTTCTTTCTGCCAAATTTCTTTAATTTCCATAGACCATATAATCTATCAAAAAGAAGATAGAACTATTGCAACATATCTTCTAGAAAAAACAAATCAAAAAATAACCTTCTGCGTAAGCACTCCTTATCCAGAACCTTCAGCTCCTTTGCCCGTTTCGATTTTCGTTTCTTTACGCAAATCCCCTATGAAAGCCCTTTTGAATCAACCCAAACATAATAGACAGATTCTTGTTTGTTACGAATTCAATGTAAAAAAACAAAAAATGAATGAACTCATCTTCTCAAAGCAAGGTATTTTTTATCTTTCCAAATATACAGATGAAATCGCCCAATACCTCAAAGATCTTCCTTACTGCAATCCAAGGCAAATGTATTTCGTCGGATTTGCCTATAAAAGCATTTTCATCCCCTCCTCTTATCAGCTAACTTTTTAAGATTTCCTTTATTTAATTTTTCATGCTAATACTAAAAAAACGGAGGTATCATATGATGACCATGATTTTTAGTCGTATTTTCAGTATTTATTTTCTAACCATTGGCCTTGCCATGCTTTTGAATTCAAAAAAATTCAAAGAAATGTATGCTAAAATTTGCCAAAATGGAAGTTTTTGCTTTATTGGAGGAGTTCTCTCCTTATTTATCGGAGCTGTTATCATCAGTATCCACAATAATTGGATGGGACTTTGGTCCACAATCATTTCTTTAATTGGTTGGATAGCAATTATAAAAGGATTTTGGCTTCTTTCAGGATATAAATGCGAAAAAATCTTTCAATATTTCGCAGCAAAATCTCATAAATTTTTCATCTTTTTCGGAATTTGCGCCATTCTTATCGGTCTATTTTTAGGCTTGCATGGTTGGCGTTTTTATTATTAAAAAAATTTGGTGGGAACTAAACCATTCCCACCTATCATTAATTTTTCTCCATTTCTTTTCCATCTTTACAAAAACTTATTGCTTTTTTTATCAAAAACAATTTTAATTGCATTTTTGCAATTCATATGTAAAAACAAATTTTTTTTAAAAAAGGAGACAATATGCCTTATTTATCTGAAAATCTTTATCGTGGATCCTCAGCCATAATTTCTTCAGTTACTTTATATGAAGCGATTAGCACATTAAAAAATGCAGCACATTCATCAGCTGAAAAAGTCTACCAAGTAGCAAGAATTATTCTTTCTTCGATAACATTTTTTTTGATCAGCGTTCCTCCATCTATTTTTCAACAGGGAACCAGATTCTATACTCACGACACTCTAGCGCTGCTTGGTGAGATTTTGCGCTTGCAAGTATTAATGTTTGAAATATAAAGAAGTTAATGAAATAGCTACATACAACTTATAAGATTTTTTTCTTATAATAACTCTATTTCAGAAGAAAAAATCCATTGAGGCCACATCGTTAAATCGAAATCAGTACGATCCCTCCATTGATACAATTTCTTAATTTCAATCCAACAATAATCGCTATGTTCATCAGAAAGCACAACTTTATCTGTTTTTGCCCTACAAACAAAAACAAAACTTCTTATTTCATGACTTGAATAAGACCCATTCCACAAAGAAACATATTTTAAAATATCAACAGGAAGAGAAGTTTCTTCTTTGAGATAGAAGACCAGGTGTTCCTTTTCCAGTAGCT
>DAOTHK010000045.1:0-9271 GCA_035447625.1 Chlamydiales bacterium | reverse complement strand
AAAGCTAGAAAGAAGTTAAAAATTCATATGCTATCTAATTTTTTCTTTAACATTACAATTCTTGTCCCCATCATCATAAAATTTATAATTCCTTATGCAACATGTAGTTTTTTAACACTATTGGCTCTAGTTCTTTGGAACTCAAAAAAATTTAAATTTAATGTAAGACAATTCTTAAGCTTAATCATTGTCTATATAATTTTACTTAGCTTGCTAAACATGAAATATCCAATAACAATCATCTCTCAATGATCAATCTAAAAAAGAATCACAAGAAAAGCCTTCTAATAATCACCATTGCTATCATAGCAATTGTATCGTATCGTTTTTGCGACTTATTTATAGAATCATTATTCAAATACAACATAATAGGCTGTTTTTTAACCGGTTTACTTATGATGATAGCTTTAATACTTTGGGATCCAATTAAATATAAGTTCTCGTGGAAAAAATTATTAAGTCTGTTCTTGATAAATCTCATTATTTATAACGGAGTTATCAAATTCCATTTGCTCGCTCTATAAAAAATAATTAAGAAAAATGAACACCTGAAACTTTCACAAAGTTTTTAGATAGAATTTTTCCAAAAATATTATCCTCTCCAAAAAATGTAATCTCTTTTTTAGCACGTGTCACCGCTGTATAAAGCATTTTTTTACCAAAGATCTCACATCCTGAAGGAAGAACTAACAAAATATGTTCAAATTCACTTCCCTGGCTTTTATGAATCGATAAAGCATAAGCTATTTCATAAGAAGGGACTATTAATGACGATTTTTCAATAATATCCCCATTGGCTGATGAAAAATAGAAAAGATCTTTTTCCTTATCATAAACACCTGTCATGCCATTAAACAGCTCATATTTAGCTGCATTTTTAGTAATTACAATAGGAAAAAACCGCGTATGACTTGAGAAAAAGGAATGTAATTGAAGATTTATTTTCTGCACTCCGAAAGAGCCTTTTTTAAATGGCGATAAAATACGGATCCGATTGAAAAAATTGAGAGCCTCGATCGCAGTACTTATGCTTATACTGGATTGGTAAAAAGAAATACTTTGCTTAAAAAAGGAATCATCAAGATTTTGTTTATTAAAAAAATTACTTTTTTGATTGAGCAAATCTGTAAGGCTTTCAAGATCCATCTTATTTGTAAAATCCGCAAATTGAATAAGCGCCTGATCTTCAAATCTTTTTGCCGTACTCAGCTGCACCATGAATTCTTTTGCTATTTTGGAAAAACGACATAAATCTGAAAAAATAGCACCTGTTTCAATAGGAGGAAGTTGATCCGGATCCCCCATAATTACCAAACTTGCCTGCAAAGGAACTTGTTTTAAAAGCTGTAACATGATCTTTGCATCCATCATGGACGCTTCATCTATAATAACAAGGTCGTAATCAACGAGAGACGAATTTTTCTTTTTTATACCTAAAAAACTGTGAAGGGTTTGAATATCTATATTTCTTGTTTGATCAATTTTGGTTGCTAAATGATAAGCGGCTTTGCCCGTTGGAGCCGTGATTGCAACTTTGGCTTCTGGCATTAATTGCAATAAAAGATCTATCAGCTTGGATGCTGTATAAGTTTTACCGGTACCGGGACCTCCGGCTATAAATGTTAAAACAGATGTTAATGCATGAATAACCGCGTTTTGCTGCTGAGGCAATAACTGAGATCCTTTCTCTTGTATCAAAGCACTGATAACATCACTATCAAAAAGAGACGTACGATAATTCATTCTTTCATAGAGCAGTTCTAAAATCTTTTTCTCATAACCAAAATTCTTATGAAGATAAAAGCAATTGTTTTTCTTAATAACAGGCTTATTTGTTATTTCGTAAGATTCTTCTTGAATATCACAAACCACATCTGTGGGAAGAGATTGAGATCCTTCTAAAATCATCTGAGAGCATTTGATAATAAGCGCCTCTGGAACTTTATCCACCTCACCAAGCAACAAACTATCCAAAGAAGGAGTTAACTGATCACCCTGAATGGAAAAACAAAGATGACCATGTCTTGAGACCGCCATCAAAAAACATAATACCAAGATTTTTGATTCATCCAAATCACCTTGCAGATATGATCGGGCGAATAATTCATCCAAGCGGAAAAATATTTCAGTGTCAATCAGTTCATTTATGATTTGATTTTCATTAATAGCAGACATTTTTTTCATCTTCTAGTTCTAAGTTTAATAAATTCAAATTATCAGGAGGGAAAAAATGCAATATACCTGCATTATCTTGATCGTTAATTCCTCTGATAAACATATAAAAAACACCTCCGAAAATCTCTTCAAACGGCACGTCTAACTGCCCTCTTAAAGCTTTTTGCAGAGATTTTAAATAAATAGATGCCTGCAGAAAATAGCCCTCTTCTTCCATGACAAAATGCAGTTTCTCGGAGCTATATTGATCGGAATCATTTCCTAAAAAGTTTGTCTTCCAGTCGATTAAAAAAAGTTTATTTTTATGCATAAAGATCAAATCAATAAATCCTTTAAAATAAGCAGAAGAGGTCTCTTTAAACAAAAACTCAGGCTCTACAAAAAAACTTGTTGTATCAATATCTTTTAAACAATCCCCCCCCAAAGGTTCCAAAGGCTTGGATAAAGTAGCTTCTACTTTTTCAAATATATCCTTTTCAAAACCCTCTAAAACAGATCCTTGAACTTCTTTTTGAATTAAGAAGAGATATTCATTACTTTTATATAAACCTGTTTGAAAAAGTTTTTCAAAAATCGCATGGATTATAGTCCCTACTATTGGGCCCATCGGCATTTTTGGCGTTTCCTCTATTTGCAAATTTTTTTCTTTTTTCTGCATTAACGAAGAAAAGGAAAAAAGAAGGTGTTCCTTTGAATAAATTTCATAAGTCTCCGGAAAAAATAAGTTCTTTTTATGATCTGCAAGTGCTGTATGAAAAGTTTTTTTCTTATCGGATAAATTCTCGATAGAGAGATGATTTTTTTTGATTAATTCTAAAAAACATTCCTTTAACTCCTGAATGCTTCTAGGAGGAAAATCCATATAACCTAAAAACAAACTCATCGGGGAACTATTTTCAAAACTCATTTTTTTCTCAAAAACATGATAAATATAAAGTCTTTCTTTTGCTCGAGTAAAAGCAACATATAGCTGTCTGAGTTTTTCTGCATTAAGCTCGTCTATTTCCTCTGGTAAATGTTTAGACAAATCGGTCGGAGCTACACATCCCAAAGCAAAAACAACTTCAAATTCAAGGCCTTTCGAACGATGAATTGTCATAATCTGAACAGATTCCTTCTGAGGAAAAACTAGTGCCGCCTGCTGATCTTTTAATTTTAAGATCGCATCCCTAATTTCAAACAAAGTCATTTCCTTATTTTTACTTTCAAGTAAAAATAATTCTAAAAATAGCTGAAGCTCTTCAAACAAAGAAAAATCTTTTTGAATCGCTTTTGAAAAAAGATCTCCTCCTTTTTCTGAAAAGAAGAGTTCTGCAAAAAAAACTTCAAAGCTTTTTTCTCTGAAAGTATTTCTTAAAAAATGGAAATATGAAACATACTCCAATAATAAAGATTCCGATTCTTCACCTATAATCGAACATAAAGGCATCTGAAAAAAAGGTCCTAAAAGAACTTTCTTAAGTAAAGAAATATCGAAAGGATTTTCAATAGTTTCAAAAAGATCTATTAAAGCATCCAATGTTGTATCAGCAAACAAATCCTTTCTTTCCATCTGTACAGAGATATTACGATTTTCAAGTTCTTTTTTCACAGCCATTGCTTGATAACGATCTTTTACAAGAACTGCAAAAGAGCTGTAGGATAAATCTTCCTGCTGTCTTAAAAGAAGGATCTCATCGGCTATTTTCGGAATTAAATCCATTTGCTCCAAGGATTTTGAATATCTCCCCTTTTCAGCTTCTAATACAGAAAAATGGATAGGGGCTTTATCGTCATGAAAAACATAAGAATCTTTTTTTCCTGCTTTAACCTTTTGATATGAAAGAACTTCCTGGATTTTTGGAAGCAAAAACCAATTACCTAATTTTGGCAACATAAATAATTCATTTAAAGAATCAATCAAAAGAGGAGATGAGCGATAATTAGTATCCAAAGAGGATAATGAATCATCTTGCAAGCTTTTTCCAACGGCGCAGTATGTATATAAATCGGCATTTCGAAACCTGTAAATCGACTGTTTGGGATCTCCCACCAAAAATAAACTCTCTAAGCTTGAATCTTGTAAAAATAATTGATGAAATATCTTCCATTGCAAAGGATCCGTATCTTGAAACTCATCAATAATTACAACCTTGAATCGATCTTTAATAGCTTTTACAAAGTTTCGATTCTTTAAAGAGCTTTCCATAATATTCAAAAGTTCTTCATTTGAAAAATAATCATTAGAAATCAAATATTTCGAAAACTTTTCTTCACAAAATTTTCGAACTGCAGAATAAATCTTTTCCAAATCCTTTAAAGAAATCAGCAAGGGTTGAAATAAACAAACAATCTTTTTCCAATATTGACTGTTTTCCAATACAAAATCTGTTTTCTTTTTTTTATTTTCTTCTAAAAAGAAATCAAAAATTGTTCCAGCAGAAGAAATAAGTTCATTAAAAAGCTCTTCAGAAAATTTTTTTTCTTCAAAAAAATCGCCCCAAAGGTTGATTTCCTTTTGAAAATCATACTTGGAAAAATCGGATAGCTTATATGAAGGCTGCAATCTTAAAAACTCATCTAGTAAAAGTTCAAAATTCAAAGATACTGTCAAAGATTCGAATTGAGTTTTAAAAGCCTCTTTTAAAGAAGAAAAATCATACTTCGATTGATTATCCTTATTTACAAGGATCCGCACTAAATCTTCCATTTTAGGCGTTTTTTTTAGACAAAGCTCCAGCTGTCCTAAAAAGAGTTTTTCTTCTTGAACCATTTCATTTAAAAACTCTTTGAGATATTTCTTTAAAAAAGAGCAGTAATTCACCTCTTCTTTATCAAAATAAACACCTGAATCAAACATATATTCCTGAAGCATTCGATGGCAAAAGCCATGAATTGTCATGATGTTTGATTCTTCATAAAAACGCATTCCTTCATAAATCCTATCAAAATTACTGTCAGAATTTAAATAAGATAAAGAGGTTGTGCCCTTTTCATGTATTTGGATAATAGTAGCCAAGTTTTTAAAAATTCTTTCTTTCAGCTCGGAACAAGCAGCTTTAGTGAAAGTCACCACCAAAATTTCCGATAAATGAATTTCCTTTTCTAAAGAAAGTAAAAAGCGCGCAACAAGATGCTCTATCGAAAAAGTTTTTCCAGTTCCAGCAGAGGCTTCCACAAAATGGGTACCAAAAATTTTCTGATTTGGATCTAAACAATCAAACTTTTTCATAAATTATTTCCCCTTCCAATCAATAACATCTTTAAAGCAGCTTTCTAAATAAGGTTCATTTTCAATCACGATTTCTGAAAACTTAGGAGAACCGCAAAGATCAATAGCAGCTTCAAGATAAGGATCTAGATTTCTGGATAATCCGGAAAGTTTTGATGAAAAAGAAGATTCCTTTTTCTCAATTATAGGTTTTATTAATTGAGAGAGTAAAAAAGATGGTTTGATGCAGTTTTTCTCATAAAGAGCAATAAGACTTGTCAAAACTTCTTTATAATTTGGAAAATGCAACTCCTTTGAGGTATTGGCTCTTAAAAAATATACCGTTGGAGACAAAGAACTATCTTTCATACACGCATAATAATAAAACAAGATTGTTGGCAGATTTTCAAATATCACCTCTAGAGAATCTTTCGCATTTAAAAGAAGACCTTTTTCATGAACATTTTCAATTCTTCCTGTAATAACAAGCTCTCCCTCTTTTCCTTCAAATGGAAATCCTGGAATTAATAATTTATCTTTTTGAAAGGATCTTTGCTCAGCTGTTTCTACAAAATCCAAAGATTTCATCTCACCTATATTTAACCCCTGCTCTTCCATAAAGTTAAACAATGAATTTTCTTCATTTTTCAAATGTTTTTGAAAAATTTTTGATACAGGTTGTTTTGTAAAAGCCCCCTGTTTTTCCAAAAAGGAAGTTACTTTTTCCTGATTTGTTAAAACATCTTTTCTTATAACGTAAAGATCCAAAGGAGTAGGCAACAAAAAAAGATCTTCTTTTGATTTAAAAAATATTTCCTGGCTATGAAAGAAATATTTCAGAGGATGCTTATAAAAAGATTGAAGATCTTTCAGGGTAAAACGATTCTTCAAAGTAACTCTCAATTCTTGATTCAAAAGCTTTTGTCTCAATTGATTATAATATACCTGCGCCGTGATATAATGCGCTTTGATATACGATTTTCTTTTTGCATTTTCCATAAAATATGATTCATCAAAAAAATGCGCGGGATGGAAATGCATATAATCTTCTGTCTCTTTTTCTAAAATCGGCTCCATTTTTTTAAATAAGCCAATCATTTCCAAGATTAAAAGAGATAAAGTTTTTCTCCCTTCGATTTTTTGAAAAGGAGCACTTAGAAATAAATGTTTTTTAGCTG
Source organism: Chlamydiales bacterium (assembly GCA_035447625.1). Classification (GTDB taxonomy): domain Bacteria; phylum Chlamydiota; class Chlamydiia; order Chlamydiales; family SM23-39; genus DAOTHK01. The sequence goes on along the minus strand of DAOTHK010000045.1, from coordinate 2,728 downwards.
ATAAAAGAATATTTAAAAAAGAGTCCTTTTGCCTCTGGGATTTCGAAGGAAATAAACTCTTTTTCAAAATATATGAAACATCATCCATTGTTTTTGGAAAATCTTCTGTAAGCCCTATAACCGCAACAATCTTTTTAGAAGCAAAAGACGCACTATCAATTGAAGAAAATAATATTGCATTCCAATCATTCATATTGAAGCTGATTTTATTATTCATAAAAAAATCTTCATAAAGATGATAGAAGGTTTCATATGAAAGGCTTTCAGATAAACTAAGGGTTTTTAAAAAAAGAAAAAATTCATCCAATTGGATTTTGGTATGATTTTTCTCTGATTCAAAAGAAAAATAAGTCTGAATTATTGCCTGCAATTTTTTAATCCATTCATCCACAGTCAAAACCGGGCGAGACATAAAAAATCTAAGATCTTCCTTCCAAAGTCTTATCGTTTTAAAAATCTTTTCCAAAACAGGAATAAAAGAAGAATCTATTTCAAAAGCAAAAGGCTTCTCTAATTCTCTTTGCTTCTCTTGGTCAAATGTAATCGAAGAAAGAATCCTTAGAAAACCTTCTTCAAGATTTTCTTCAAAGTTTTCCAAAATATAAGCATTTTTAAAAATTTCATAAGCTTTGACAGAATCCTCTTTGCTTATTCTCATTTTCTTCAAAATACTTTCGTTTTGAAGAAACTTTTCCAATAACAGCTCGTGAGAATCAATATTTAGAAAAAAATTCTCAAGTCCTTCTAAAAGTTTTCCTTTAGTTGCTAAATCGGATGCTATCCGATATTTAAAAGGAGACTGCGGCATATTGAAAACAAAATGAATATAGGGAGCATATTCTGAAATATCAGGAGCATATACAACAACATCTGAAAAACTTAAAGAATGATCCTTTTGAAAAGCATCCATTATCTGATTATATAAAACCTGCACTTCTCTTAAAGGAGAAGGAGCTAAATCAATTTGAATACTATCATCAAATCTTGCTGAAGACAAAATCCCCGTCTGCAAAGTTCTTTGAAATGAAGCTAAAAAAAAGCTTTCTTCAACTGCTTCAAAATCATCATCCTCTTCTTCAAGCAGCCGATCATCAAAATATTCGAATTGCTTTTTTTTCATCTGTATGAAATTAGATAAAAAATCATCGATTACAGAAATGTTTTCAACAGTGTGTTCTTTATGATGCTTATTCCAAAAACGCTTTTGATGTTTAGTTAAAATATCTGCAAAGAAAAAATCTGTTGGAAAATAAAAATAGTGATAAATCTGGTTTGTTTTTCCTAGATGTTCAAATAATTTATGGATCCCAGCATCAAAATAGGGAATACAAAAAAAGTGGATTTGTCCTTGAAAAGAGAATTGATTATTTTTTATCGCTTGTTGAAATTCTTCAATATATGGAAGCATCAAAATTTCATATATTCTCTCTTGCCATGGCTGCTTCAATTGATCTTTTTTATTCTCAAAAATGCCAAGTTCAAGAAAAACTGCTGCCAAATCCTGACTAAGTAAATGAATACGTTTTGAGCTGATAGATGCATTTTTTTCTACAAAACGCTTCAACTCTGGATATTTCAAACAATTCTCATCTTTTAGAATCTTCAATATTTCTTTTTCTATTTGCAGAAAAAAAGCAGTTTTTGAAGGCAAGTTTTTTCCAAGAACAGCTTGATACAGAAAATTTTGCAATTGATTAAAGAGTAAAAACTTAAACCCTAAGATTCCTTTATTATTTTCAGAGTCAACAATTTTCCTAATAATCTCCTCTTTATAGGCAATAGAAGGAATTAAAATGACTATTGGCGAAAAGATAGATTTTCGATTTATCAAATTTGTTTCAAATTTCGAAACCATCGAAGTAAAATTTTGTGAATAAAAGATTCTTTCCATCAATTGAAACAAGGGTAGATTAGCTATTTTTAGCATTATCCTTATATCACAAAAATTCAACAAAGGAAAACTTAAAAAGGTTTTACAAATATTAATATTTAATTAAAATACAAAATTATTCATGAACAAAAAAACAGTGAGAAAACACATGAATGCTCCTACAAAACATTCTTTTTCAAAATTTTTTCTCCCAACTTCCATTGTAGTTCTTATTTTGATTGCTATTTATCAATCAGTGCGAAAGCAAAGCCTTCTACTCTTTTTGAAAGAAGGTATACTCCCTTATATTTTTATTAGCTTCTTAACTCTTCTTGGTATCTATTTTTGGAATCCTGAAAAATTCAAAATCACTTGGGGAAAATTTTTCTCCCTATCGATTGCCTATAACTTCATTTTTAACATAATCATTCAAACTTATTTATTTTTTCAGAGAGCCTAAACATGCCAGAAAAAAAAGAACTAAAAGCAAAACTAATAATTTTTTTCATCATATCAATATCTATTATCGTTAATGCCATTCTTAAAGAATGTAACCATATTGAAATATGTGCAAATCTTGCTAAAGAACTGAATAACTTTCAACCTGTTTCAGACTTAATCATAAGTCTGTTTATCTTTCTGATCATAAAATTATGGGATTCCAAGAAAACTTCATTTTCTTGGAATAAAATACTAAGCATTTTCTTCTTTATAGTACTTTTCAGTTTTAGCCTTTTCCATTTAAAAACGCTCAAAAACATCTACCAAACAAAAGCTCTGAAAGAATCAACCATGCATCAAAATATTGATTAACCTTTCTTGATCTTTTATCTCTCAACGATTTGCTTTATAATTTCT
>DAOTHK010000044.1:0-9297 GCA_035447625.1 Chlamydiales bacterium | reverse complement strand
TGCCGCGGGTTTTGTCATCCAGAACAACGTCCTTATCGTATCTGGAGCTTTAGTCGGAGCAAGTGGAATCATTTTGACAAGCATCATGTGCAAAGCAATGAATAGATCCCTTGCTAACGTTCTTTTCAGTGGCTTTGGATCAACACAAAGCAAACAAGGCTCTTCTGAAAAACGTGAAGCAAAATCCTGCAAGGCCGACGATGCCTACTATGTATTAGAAGCAGCTCAATCCGTTGTCATCGTTCCAGGATATGGTCTTGCTGTTGCACAAGCACAGCATGCCGTAAGGGAACTTGGCACTTTGCTTGAACAAAATGGCGCTGAAGTCAAATACGCCATTCATCCAGTAGCGGGAAGGATGCCAGGTCATATGAATGTTTTACTTGCAGAAGCAGATGTTCCTTATGAACAATTAGTTGAGATGGACGATATTAATAGAACAATGCACAATGTGGATGTCTGCCTTGTTATTGGAGCAAATGATGTTGTCAATCCAGCTGCCCGCGATGATGAAACAAGTCCTATCTACGGCATGCCTATTATTAATGTCGATTATGCTAAAAACGTCTTCATTTTAAAGAGATCAATGGGATCAGGATTTGCCGGAATCGACAACCCTCTTTTCTATAAAGAAAATTCTACAATGATTTTTGGAGATGCAAAACAAACTCTTCAAAAAATTATCGAAGAATTTTAAATATCTTTACTGCCCTTCAAAGATCTTTGAAGGGCAATTTTTTCTTTTTATGTATAAAAATTCAAATTTTTATTTAAAACAAACTCTTTAAATTCTTCTTTTCATTTACAAATCTCTCTAAGATTCCTATAATAGAGCTTTTTTAATCATCATTAACTGATAAGGAATGAAAAATGGAATGGAATATGTATGGATTCCTAATCGGATGTAGCATCGCTGCAATCGTATTTGGACTTATCATGATTCGTCTCGTCCTAAAAGAAGGAAAAGGAACCGAGAAAATGCAAGAAATCGCCTTTGCTATTCAACAAGGCGCAAAAGCTTATTTAAACAAGCAATATCGATCCATTGCACTCGTTGGAATCGTTCTTCTTGTTCTTTTAACACTTCAACTTGGACTTTTTGTCGGTATCGGCTTTTTAATCGGTTCAGTTTGCTCTGGAATTGCCGGCTATATTGGTATGAACATTTCCGTTAGAGGAAACGTTAGAACAGCAAATGCGGCAAGAACAAGTCTTCAAAAAGCTCTTACAATTGCTTTTAGATCCGGAGCTATTACCGGTATGCTTGTTGTTGGACTTGCTCTTCTTGGAATTACTGTTTATTACATGACCATGAAATATTACGATGTTCCAGACAGAAAAATTGTAGAAGCTCTCGTAGCTCTTGGTTTTGGAGCCTCTTTAATTTCTATTTTTGCAAGACTTGGCGGAGGAATCTTCACTAAAGGTGCAGATGTCGGCGCTGATCTTGTTGGAAAAGTTGAAGCTGGAATCCCTGAAGACGATCCAAGAAACCCGGCCGTCATCAGCGATAACGTTGGTGATAACGTCGGTGACTGCGCTGGTATGGCTGCAGACCTTTTCGAAACCTACGTCGTTACAATCGTTGGAAGCATGCTTTTAGGATCCCTTTTCTTTAAAGGACCTGTCAGAGATCTTATGATGCTATACCCTCTTGGAATTGGAGGCATTTGCATCATCACATCAATTATTGGAACTTTTTTCGTCCGCCTTGGAAAGAAAAAAAATATTATGGGAGCATTATATAAAGGTTTCATCATTACAGCTATCCTTTCCGCTATTGGAATCGGATTTTTAACCTACCATTGGTTCGGATTCGGCATCAAAAAACATGTCATCGATGAAATTTCCTTTACTGGATTCAACTTATTCATCTGCTCCTTAACAGGACTTGTCGTTACAGGATTTTTAATGTGGATTACAGAATATTACACATCAACAAAATTCAGACCGGTTAAAAATATTGCACAAGCCTCTGCAACAGGTCATGCTACCAATATTATTCAAGGACTTGCAACATCTTTGGAAGCAACAGCTCTTCCTGTAATTATCATTGGTGCAGGTATTTTAGTGGCTTACTTAAATGGAGAACTCTACGGCGTAAGTATTGCAGCTACAAGCATGCTTGCATTAGCTGGAATGATCATCACTTTGGATGCTTACGGTCCTGTTACAGATAATGCTGGTGGGATTGCTGAAATGGCCAAGCTTCCTAAAGAAGTGCGCGAAAGAACAGACGCTTTAGACTCAGTTGGAAATACCACAAAAGCGATTACCAAAGGTTATGCAATTGCATCAGCCGCTTTTGCAGCTCTTGTACTTTTTGCAGCCTTCATCGAAGATTTAAGCTACTACTTCCCTAAACTACATTGCCAATTCTTCTTGCAAGATCCATATGTCATGATCGGTCTTCTATTCGGAGGAATGATTCCATATCTATTCGCAGCTTGTGGAATGACCTCTGTTGGAAGAGCAGCATCCGCAGTTGTTGATGAAGTAAGAAGACAATTCAGAGAAATACCAGGCATTATGACAGGAAAAGCAAAACCTGATTACAGCAAAGCTGTCTCAATATTAACATCTGCTGCAATCAAGGAAATGATTATTCCTTCCCTTCTACCAGTATTAGCTCCTATCGTGCTTTATGGAATCATCAACTTCACTGTTGGAAGAGCACCTGCTCTTGTATCTGTTGGAGCGATGTTGCTTGGAGCCGTTGTAACAGGACTATTTTTAGCTCTTTCTATGACCTCCGGCGGCGGTGCATGGGATAATGCGAAAAAACATATCGAAGAAGGTAATCTAGGTGGCAAAAACTCCGAAGCTCATAAAGCATCAGTCACCGGAGATACTGTTGGCGATCCTTACAAAGATACAGCAGGACCTGCTATCAATCCTTTGATTAAAATCATCAATATCGTGGCAATTTTACTACTTGCTTTTCTAGCAAAATCGTTCTAATTGTCATATTCATTGATATCAAAAAGACCTTGAAGAAAGTCTTCTTTCTTCAAGGTCTTTTTTTATTAATGAAAAAAGTTGATTTTTTTAAAATATTATATGAATATTTTGAAATTTCAAAAATCAAGGCTTTAGATGACATTATCCATTGACTCTACTCAATCTTATAGAACCCATTTTTTTTCTAATCGTAACTACATTCCTTTTTTCAGCACCGCAAATTCTATTCAAATCATCTCAAAAGACATATTTCACAAAATCCAAGAACTTTATGCAAAAATACTAAAAAAAGAACTTCCCCCTCTTTCACAAAACATTATTCTCAAAGACAAGCAAATCACTGCAAGAATAATCCTTGTATTAGTGCCTATCATCGGCAATCTCATATTATTATATTACGACTATAAGCACTATTTTAATGATTCTGAATTTATCCTAGATCATATCAATGAATATCCCAAAACTTCATTAAAACTAAGCAGATCTTTAAAATATGACCATGAATTCATTTTCAAAGCAGTAGATAGAAATATAAAATTTTGGGATCAGCTCCCAAAAGCAATCAAAAAAAATCCTTTTTTCATATTAAAGTTCATTCAAAAGCATCCACAACTTGCAATTGAAACAAACACTATGGAAATAATATTCAAAAATTTCTCTTCAAAGCAAAAAAGAAAATTCTTTCAATTTATATTTAAACAGCCAGGAATGCTTCCTGCAGCGATATTGAGAAGCTATGAGTTCATGCAATATTCAATCAAACACTATCCGGAAAGCCTTACATATTTCTCAAAAAGCATGATTACATTTAATCTTGAAATTTGCGAAATTTTCAAAGAAAACCCTGAATATTTTCGTTACCTTCCACAAAAGGCAAAAGACGAAAGCCTTTTTTTAAAAAGAGCCTGTCAAATAAATGAAAAAGTTCTTCTGTATTGCAATCCTTGGATATTCAAAGATGAAAACATTGACTGGGTCGAAATTTTAGCATTAAATGAAAAGTGTTATGAGTATCTCACAGATGAATTAAAAGAATGTCCAAGAATCAGAGAAATCGCTGATAGAGCAATTCTAGAAGCAGAGACAAAGGAAATTATTTATCCCCCCTATCCAGGATAGAGAACTTTTTCCAATAGGTTTTTTGCTTCAATTTTGGAAAATTATATGGAGTACTGATTACCTATGGAAAATCAGGTTAATTTTTCTTTTCAATTTTTCTTTGCTGCAATAATCTTGATCTATGACATATAAAAAGAAAACAATTCTCATTACAGGAGCTGCCGGATTTATCGGCTCAAATCTTTGCCGTAGATTATTATCAGATAATCATTTCGTAATTGGGCTGGATAATTTCGTTACAGGATCCCATAAAAATATCGAAGCCTTTAAAGATAATCCCAATTTTTCATTTATTGAACATGATCTTGAAAACCCCTTAACTATTGTAGAACCTATCGATGAAATTTTCCATTTAGCTTCCATCGCATCACCTTACCATTACCAAAAGCAACCTATCAAAACACTCAAAACAAATACGATCGGTATTTACAACATCTTAGATCTGGCACTAAAGCATCGTGCAAAAATCTTCCAAGCATCAACGAGCGAAATTTACGGTGATCCAAAAGTTCATCCACAAAAGGAATCCTATCTTGGCAATGTTGATACAATAGGTCCAAGAGCCTGCTACAATGAAAGTAAAAGAATCGCTGAAACCCTGTTTTTTGAATATCATAAGACATATGGACTGGATATTAGAATCGGAAGAATTTTCAATACCTATGGCCCTCAAATGGACTCATCAGATGGAAGGGTCATCCCTAATTTCATCATTCAATGCCTCAATCAAAAGCCTATGACAATTTATGGTTCAGGCAATCAAACAAGATCCTTTTGTTATATCGATGATTTGATTGAAGGGATTCTTGAACTCATGAAAAAAGAATCTTTCTTTCCCATGCCAATCAATTTGGGCAATGATTTAGAAATTTCTTTAAACGATCTTGCTAAAATGATTCAAGATCTTACAAAAAGCGACAGTCCCATTTTGCACCTCAACAAAACTTTGCAAGACCCACAGAGAAGAAAACCTGATTTAACTCTTGCAAAAACCCATTTAAACTGGAATTTTTCCACATGGCTTAAAGAGGGACTCATCCAAACAATTCACTATTTTAAATCTATTGCCAAGGATTAACTTATGAATATTTTAGAAAATATCATTTCTCGAAGATCAATTAGAAAATTTAATAAGAACTCCATCTCTTCTGATAAAATCGAAACGATTTTAAAAGCTGCCATGTACGCTCCATCTGCATGCAATGAGCAAACATGGGAATTTGTTGTTATTGATCAAAAAGAACTTTTAGAAAAAATCCCGTTACTCTCCCCGCATGCTCAGATGGCTAAAACAGCTCCTTTAGCAATTCTTGTCTGCCACAATGTAAAAAAAGAAAAGACAGAAGGTTTCTTCCCGCAAGATCTTGCTGCCGCCACACAAAATCTTATGCTTGCAGCTCACAGCCTTGGCATAGGTTCTGTATGGACAGGCCTTTACCCTCGAAAAACGCTCATAGAAAGCTTTAGCAATGAATTCAACCTGCCGGATCATATCATCCCTTTCTCTTTGATTATTTTAGGTTATCCTGAAGGTGAATCAAAAGAAATTCCAAGCAGATTTTGTAAAGAAGCTATTCACTACAATCAATATCCTTAAGATATTGAAACTTTGGAAGGAAGAGTTTTCTTCCTTCTAACAAAAACCGATAAAAAGAAAATCATCACAACAACTAAGATAATCATACTTCCAGCCGGGACGTTTAAAAAATATGCTAATATCAGTCCTGTAAAAGAAGAAAGAACTCCGATTCCCGAAGCATAAAAAATCATCTGCTTTATCGATAAAGCCTGAGGCTTTATCGAAGCTGCAGGAAGACTCAATAGAGCGATCACTAGAATCAAACCAACGATCTGTATTAAAACAACGCAGGTTAAAGCGATCATACAAAGTAAAAGCATATAATAAAAAGAGGTGTTAACTCCCCTGACGTAGGCAAATTCTTGATCAAAACAGATCGAAATCAGTTTTTTATATGTAATCACCAAAAAGAGTATAAGCAACAGATCTATCCCCAAAATTAAATAAAGTTCCTTTATTGAAATCATCAAAATATTCCCAAAAAGATAACTCATCAAATCGGTTTGATAACCAGGAGTTTTTGAAATAAAAATAATACCGATTGCCATACCAAAAGACCATAAAGCCGAAATCATGACATCTTCATATTGCTTCAGGTGAATACTTACAAAACCAATCAAAAGTGCTGCAAGAATGGAAAAAATTATAGCTCCATACATCGGATTTTGATGAAAAAACAAAGCAAGTCCCACTCCCCCTAAAACAGCATGAGAAATACCTCCTGCAATATAACCAATTCTTTTAACAACTACAAAAGGACCTATGAGACCGCATGCCAAAGAAGCTAAAAAAGCTCCGATAAAAGCATGTTGCATAAACGTAGAGGTTAACATTTGATAAATCATGAATCTACCTTATGATGTGGAATAATATGAAAAGTTCCACCGTAAAGCTTTTCAATAATTTCCGGTGTCATTTTTTCAGTTGGATGACAAACAAGGGTTTTATTCAAGCAAATCACTTTTTGGACATAATGGGTAACAAATCCAATATCATGAGAAACCAATAAAATGGCTCTATCTTTGGAAATGTTTTTTAATAAATCAAAAAGAGAATCTTCAGCATGAGGATCCGTACTGGAAGTGGGTTCATCGAGTAAAAGCAATTTAGGATCTGAAACCAACGCCCTTGCAATCAATACTTTTTGCATTTCTCCGCCTGAAAGATGCCTGATAGATTTATCTCTCAATAAATCAATTCCAAGTTGTTTCATAATTTCATCAACGTGTTGATAATCACTCTTTTTGATTCTATTATAAAAACTTGGAAGTCCCATCAATATTGTATCATACACGTTAATTGGAAAATCCTGATTAAATGTGGCAAACTGAGGCACATAACCAATCATAGAACGGCTTTTTGCAGGAGTATTATCAAAAACTTTAATATCCCCTTCAGTTGGTTTTAAAAGCCCTAAAATCAATTTTAATAAAGTGCTTTTCCCTCCCCCATTGGGTCCTACAATTCCAATAAAATCATTTTCATTGATTGTGAAATTCAAATCTTGCAAAACAGGCTCATTTTGATAAGCAAAGGATAAATTTTTAATCTCAATGATCGGATTCATAAGCTATAAACTTTTTGCAATTTCATCGGCTACATACATCATATTTTCAAAATAATTTTCTGACAATGGATCTAGTACAACCACATCAGCTCCAACAGCTAAAGCAATCGCTTCCGCTGATTTTTTCGAAAATTGTTTTTGAACAAAAATGACTTTGATATCGTATTGTTTCGCCATTCGGATTAAATCATCCAATTGACGAGGCGATGGTTCTTTTCCTTCTGTTTCAATAGCTATTTGCTTAAGTCCATATTCTCTTGCAAAATATCCCCAAGCAGGATGATAAACCATGAAAACACGTTTTTTCTTTCCTTTCATCTTTTCACGAATTGCTTGATCCAATGCTTTAACCTTTTCAACAAAGCCTAGATAATTGCTATGATAATAACTCTTATTTTCCGGATCTGTTTCAGATAATGAAATGTAGATTTTTTCAGCAATCTTCTCCACAAGGGATGGCGCATTCCAGATATGGGGATCTAAACGATTATCGAATGATCTTAATTGAATTCCATCTGTTAAATTAATAATTTTCAAATCCCTATTCATTTGCGCTATTTTTGAAAGCCACATTCTTTCAGCGGGAACGCCTATGGAGAAAAACAAAGAGGCATCCGCCACCTGTCTCATTTTTTCAGAAGTGGGTTCATACATCGCCGGAGAACTTCCTGGAGGGACCATAACATAACAATCAATTTTTCCATTAGCTATTTGATCTACAAAATATTTTAATGGAAGAACTGATACAACTACTGATTTTTTCCTATCAAATTCATTATTTCTTGAATTTATAAACATGTATACAATAAGCAAAAAAACTAAAAAGCTGATTAAAAAGACAAATTTTTTCATAAAAAACTAAGCCATCCTAGATTAAAATCATGATAAAATTTAATTACAATTTAATCATTAATTTTAATCTTTTTTTTAAAAAATTTTATACGTGGCAACTTTTAAGAAAACTTTCCATCTTTTCATTAAGATCGCAACTAGTATCTTTTAGCTCTTTGTCAAGCACATGACAATATGAAGGCATTTTTTTGTCTGATATCCATTCAACTTGCTTTATAGCTTGAGAAATATCTTTTCCAGATGAGTTAAAAAACCAATAACTATTTGAAATAAAACGATGATATTTCTGAAAAAATGTTAAAATTGCAGGAGTTATTTTTCCTGCCCAAATAGGAGTACCTAAAAAAACCAAATCATAAGATTGAATATCTATTTGAGGACATTCAATCTTTGTTTGTTTTTCTTTAAAAGCATGAAATCCTCCCTTTATAAATCCTATGGCACCTTGTCTTTTTTGAAGATCTTTGACTTGAATCAAGCGAACTTCATTTCCTCTAGTTGTAAGCGCCTTTTCCATAGCGTTGGCAACTTTTTCAACATGACCTGTTCTTGAATAATAAACGATAAGGATTTTCATACTTAAACCAATTTATTGCTTTTTAAATAATACACAATTTCCATTATCAACTTTTTTGATGATCTCACATCGCTCTTCTAAATATTGGTAAGCCTTTGTAGTTGTAGCCCAATTAGCATCATCAAATAATACATATCCACCCTTTTTCACTTTTGGAAAATAGTTGTAAACATCAAAAGAAGAAGACTCTTCTGAATGATTACCATCAATATGTAAAATATCTATTTCCTCTGAAATATGATGCAAAGCGTCTTTCGAAGTCATTTTCATAGTTTTACAATAAGGAATAATTTCAAATTTTCTAATCATAGCCAAATAAGAATGATAGACATAATTTAAATCTACTTTACTCCACCAAGCATAATTTGGATCATTCATATTCTCATAATTCTCCAAACATTCTGCATTTGACCATGGATCTATCGCATAAATAAACCCCTGTTGATTTATTTTTAAAGCTGATGCAAAAGGAATCACAGAAGCTCCTCCAAAAACACCAATTTCAACACAGACGGTGGGTTTCGTTTTTAATACTAAATCCACGATAAGTTCAGCTTTTTCGTCAGTACACCATCCTTCAATTTTATTAAGATAACGACTACGAACTAAAAAGAATTCGGATTTTGTTGAAAAACCATAAAG
>DAOTHK010000043.1:0-9687 GCA_035447625.1 Chlamydiales bacterium | reverse complement strand
CAAATGAGCCATCGCAGCAATTCGAATCGCATTGCGCATATAATCTGAAAAAGTTAGAAAAGTTCCACATAAAGGAAGTATCATCTGTGAATACGCCAAACCATTACAAATGGTTCCCATAGCAAATTCCCTCACGCCAAATTTAATATTTCTTTGTGAGAAATCTTTTGATGAAATAATCAAGCTGTTTTCAATATTCGATTTATCTGAAATAGACAAATCAGCAGAACCTGAATACAAATAAGGTAAATATTGCGCAAGCTTTTGGATCACTTTTGAAGAAGCCACCCTTCCCGCTATTTTTTCAGGGAACTTAACCTCTTCAAGCAGTTCTTCAAGACCGATCATTTCTTTATTTCTCATCTTTTCCCAAACTGAAAAAAGCTCTGGATTCTTTTTTTGCCAAGCTTCGAAAAGACTTTTCCACCTATCGTATTTCTCTTTCATTTTTTTTTGTTTTTGCTCAAAGAAGAGATTCACTTCATTAGGTACAAAAAAAGATTCCTCCTGCCCTAAAAGTTTTTTAGTCAGCTTCGCTTCTTCTTCTCCTAAAGGAGAACCATGCGCGCTATTACTTCCTTGCTTATGCGGAGAACCTTTTCCAATTATCGTATGAGCCATAATCAAAATCGGTTTTTTCTGATCATTTTTAATTTGACTAAAGACTTCTTCAATTTGATTAAAATCGTTTCCATTTACTTTCAAGACTTCAAAACCGTAACTCTCATAACGCTTTTGTACATCTTCTGTAAAACATTCGCTTGTAGGACCATCTAAGCAAATATCATTTTGATCATAAATCAAAACTAAATTATTCAATCCCAGATGACCTGCTAAAGAAGAAGCTTCGGATGCAGCCCCTTCCATCATACAGCCATCTCCTGCCAAACAATAAATCTTATTATCGATAATAGAATGCTCGTCTGTATTAAACTTACTTGCTAAAATTTTCATCGAAAGAGCCAAACCTACAGCATTACCAATCCCATGTCCTAAAGGACCAGTTGTTGCTTCTACTCCAATTTCAAGATCAAATTCCGGATGACCAGGCGTTTTTGAATTCAACTGTCGAAAATTTTTCAAATCATCCAAAGAGATAGGATAACCACTTAAATGTAATAATGAGTATAAAAGCATGGAGCCATGTCCTGCAGATAAGATAAATCTATCTCGATTCATCCATAATGGGTGTTGTGGATCATAATGCAAAACTTCTGAAAATAAAAAGGACCCCAACTCAGCGCATCCCATTGGAAGTCCCGGATGTCCCGAGTTAGCTTTTTCAATCGCATCTATAGATAATGTTCGAACTGTTGTAGCAATTTTCTGATAAAGAGCCTGCTTTTCATGATCCATTGGACTTTCCCTTCTTTAAATTTTAAAGAAGCATATAGGAAAATCTTTTTTTTCAAAACAGTTACCCTTAAGGAATTCTAAAAACAAAGATTTAAAATCGCCTCACACGATGATTTTAATTTATGAATATCTGCCTGAAAAGAATACTGTCGGCTTTTTTAAGTAATTGCTTAAGTTGCTCTCCTCTTCTCCGAAAAGAACTTCTTCAGGCCAACTTCCTTGATCGTCACAAGAAGGATCCTTTCCTGCTAAGACATCCTCATCATCCTCAACTGAATAAAATTTAGGAGGGGGAATAAACCATATTCCTTTTTCACTATCTTGGGTGACAACTGCTGAAACTTTACAAGCTGTTGAATGCTGCTGAGACCTTCTTTTAAAAGAAACTCTCTCAAATGCTAAATCCACACTCTCAGAAAAATCAATCGGCCTACATCCAGAAAGCTCGTCAAATAAGTTCCTTAGATCCTCTTTATCTACCTGTCCCCCTACTGGCGTCTGTTCCTCTAACGGCACGGAATATCTTCCTACAACTCGAACGCATGGATCACTTGAAACATCCATCTCTACACCTTTTAATATTAAAAACATAATTTTAACAAAAAAAACAATTTAATTAAACAAAAAATAAATAAATTAATCAATAAGGGTATTATTGATTAATTGTCAAAAAGGGTAAAGTTTTTCTTTAAAATGAAAATTATATCCAAGAGCCTCAACTATTCCTAGTAAAACCAAAAATTATCACTACTTATAATCAAAAAAGATCTTCAAAATCCCAATCGGAACCACACAAATCATCTGCCTCTAACAAATCACAACCACATAGATCATCTTCTTCTAGCAAATCTGCAATATCACCTTTTTTTACAGATGCAACCGGAGGAAAAGTGAGAGATCTATCCTCGAGATCTTGTCTTTTAAAAACATCAATTATACCGGGAAATCTTTTATCTCCCACTCTACGAACAGTGGGCTCTAGAAGACTTTGATCATATAAAATTGGTATACTTTTTGGTATACTTTGATCAGGTTCTTGAATATCTTGATTTACTCTTAAATCTTTCCAATTTATTTTTTCTAATGCATCCAGTAAACTTATTAAAGAGTCACCTTTTGGCTTATCCTCACCAACCTCTTCATCTTTCAAGCTATCTTCATCTTCAATAATATTTCTTCCCTCAACACCCACAAAAGTGGGAGGAAACTCACAATCCTCTTTTAAACAGGCATCAACTATTGAATCATGATAAACTTTTAAATATGCTAAATAACTCTCAGGATCGGGACAACAATCTATTAATTTCAAATATTTTTCATCATCTGATTGACTATACGTTTCATGTGTAGGAAGAGGCGCAGACGGACACCGCATTTCTTTTAATCTGGATTTTTTACACTTTTTTACACAAGGAAGAGATAAAATGTTTCGATCAACTCGCCCCCTCATACCAGAAGATCTTCCACCTAAAGAAGCTGCTAGATCATGGGAATATTCCAAGGAACACCCCGTAGCAGCTGAAACCTTTTCCCCGAAAGCCTTTGACGCTTCAGTAACCGTGTGACTAGCTACCCCCAAATCCTCTGACAAAATTAGCATAGAATCCAAATTGGAATTAAGTGAAGCTGTAGCCTTTGCTGAAATTCTAGCAGACTCTTTTCCATCGCCTGGAGATAAAACAATTACTTCCTGGCCTCTCATAGATGTAGAAACAGCCGAGGAAGCTGCGGACACTGAACCACAATCCATAAAAACTCTTTATAATTAAAGAGAATTATAAAACATAAACAACAATAAACAACACAATTAAAAATAGTAATAATAAAATTAAAGAAACAATTTCCTTGAACACATCATTCCTCTTTTGACATTTGATCAACACTTCTCTAGAATAAATAGAATCTATTTAAAACATGAGGCAACGATGCTATCACAAGAAATACGTAGAGGCTTTTTAAATTATTTTGAAAAAAAGGGACATGTGATTGTTCCTTCATCTTCCGTCATTCCACATGACGATCCGACTCTTTTATTTACCAATGCGGGAATGAATCAGTTTAAAGACGCCTTTTTAGGGAAAAGCCAAAGGGATTATACAAGAGCATCAACAACACAGAAATGCATCCGTTGTGGTGGAAAACATAACGATTTGGAAAACGTAGGCCACACCTCAAGACATCATACTTTTTTTGAAATGCTTGGAAACTTCTCTTTTGGAGATTACTTCAAAAAAGAAGCTATTCAATATGCTTGGGAAGTCTCTACAGAAATTTTCGGTTTTGATCCAGAGCGCATTTATGCATCCGTCTTCAAAGAAGATGATGAAGCTTTTGCATTATGGGAAAAATATCTTCCTGCAAATAGGATCGTCCGTTTTGGCGAAGAAGAAAACTTCTGGGCAATGGGCGATACAGGTCCTTGCGGCCCTTGTTCCGAGCTTCTTTACGATCGTGGAAAAGCCTATGGAGATGCCGTTTCTCCTGTATTTGACCCATCCGGCGAAAGATATTTAGAATTTTGGAATCTTGTCTTCATGCAATTTGAAAGAGATGCCCAAGGCAATATGACACCTTTACCAAAACAAAGCATCGACACAGGAGCGGGTCTTGAAAGAGTTGTTTCTCTTAAAATGGACGTACATGACAACTTCCAAATCGACCTATTCCAAGAAATCATCCATGGAATTGAGAGAATCTCCGGCATAAAATATGATTCAAGCAATAAAAAGTTAGCGCCTGCTTTCCATGTGATTGCCGACCATATCCGTTGTCTTGCTTTTGCAATCGCAGATGGCGGACAGCCTAGCAATGTGGACAGAGGCTATGTTTTAAGAAAAGTTCTAAGAAGAGCTGTCCGCTATGGAAAAATACTTGGATTGAATAAACCTTTCTTAGGAAATTTACTCCCCTCTCTTACCCAAGTGATGGGTGATGATTTTCCTGAACTAAAAGCAAGCCAAAACCGTACAGAAGAAATTCTTTATACTGAAGAAGAAACCTTCCATAAGACACTTGTAAGAGGAGGTAACCTTTTAGCGGATATCATTAAAGAATCCGATGGCACTATTTCTGGAGACAATGCCTTCAAGTTAAAAGACACCTATGGATTCCCTTTGGAGGAAATTTTACTGATTGCAAAAGACGAACATCTAAATGTCGATACAGAAAGATTTTATGATCTTGAAAATGAAGCGAAGGAAAAATCCAAAAGAGCTCATAAAGATGTGAGCCAAGTATTCGATCAAAGCATTTTTAAAGAAATAGCCGAAAAACTTTCTAAAACAACTTATTTAGACCAGCAAAAAGTTGACGAAGCAACTATTTTAAGCATTGTTCATAATGATGAAGAACAAAAAAGTTTAAAAGAGAATGCAAAAGGTGCGATTATTTTAAATAAAACTCCTTTTTATGCCGAAATGGGTGGACAAGTTGGTGACACAGGTTGGATTCAGACAGAAACCGGCAAATTCAAAGTAGAAAAAACAGTTTCTCCTTATCCAGGTCTTATCGTTCATTACGGTCTTTTAGAAAAAGGATCTTTAGAAATACATCAAAAGTCGCAAGCTGTCATTGATATCAAACGAAGAAAAGACATCGAAAGAAACCACACTGCTACGCACCTTTTACATTACAGCTTACAACAAGTTGTAGGACCTCATATCAGACAATCAGGATCTTATGTGGATCCAAACTATTTGCGATTTGACTTCAATCACCACAAAGGACTTACAAAAGAAGAGCTTCGAAGAACCGAAATTTTCATCAACGAAAAAATCCAAGAAAACCTTTCTCTTTGTATCTACGAAGAATCTTTTTCAAAAGTACAAAAAGATCCTTCGATCAAACAATTTTTTGGTGAAAAATATGGAACCAAGGTAAGAGTTGTCGACATCGATTTTTCCAAAGAACTTTGCGGAGGAAGCCACGTCAAAGCTACTGGTGAAATCGGCTTGTTTAAAATCATTAAAGAAAGCTCAATTGCCGCCGGCATCCGCAGGATCGAAGCTGTTACTGGGATGAAAGCTCTTGAATCTGTTTATCAAGAAGAAGATTTAATCGATTCTCTTGCATCTGAAATGAAAACCCTTCCACATAAGACTGAAAGTACGTTGAAGAACATTCTTTTAGAAAACAAAGATTTAAAAAAAGAAAACAAATGTTTCAAACAACAGCTTATCGAAGCGGAACTTGCAACAATTTGCAAAGAACTTAAAGAGCATAAAGGGATTCCTTACCTTTGCAAGGAAGTCTCTTTTTCCGGGAAAGAACTCACATCACTTGCAGAGTCCATAGCAGAAAAACTACCTTCGCATATTTTGATCCTTGGATCAAAATCGGAAGGTAAATGCCAAGTACTGATCAAAATATCCGATGACCTTGTTCAAAAAGGATTATTTGCAAGTAACTTCATTAAAATGATTGCGCCTACAATTGAAGGTGGGGGTGGCGGTAAAAAAGATGCGGCTCAAGCAGGAGGAAAGAATCCTCAAAAACTTAAAGAAGCGCTTAACCAAATTACGACCTTTATTGACAAAACATGTTAGAAAAAGTTGCAAATAGCCCTTCTTTAAAACAAATCGAAACGCTCTTTAAAAAGCAAAAAGCACATTTGCTGCTGGAACATCTCAATCCAGCAGCAAAAGCTCTTTTTTTATCTTATTTGATAGAGAAAGAAAAAACTCCTTTACTGATTATTACCGATGGTTTGGATGAAAATGCTCTCTATGAAAACTTGCAATCTTTGCAATCCTACCCCATTTTAGAACTTCCTGCCTGGGAAACCCTTCCAGGAGAAGAGATTCCCCCTTCCATGGATATCATAGGAAAGAGATTCAATACCTTATACGAGCTTTCTAAAATAAAAACTCCCTGTATCCTTCTATGTTCTTTACAAGCCTTATTGCAAAAAGTGATCTTAAAAAATGATATCGAACAATATTTTTTCAAATGGAAAAAAGGCTCAATTATCAAATTTGAAAATCTTCCCCAACTTCTAACTTCCCTTGGATATCAAAGGGAAGCTGTTGTCAGCGACAAAGGTGAATTTGCTATTCGAGGAGGTATTGTAGACATCTTTCCTCTAACTTCCACAGAACCTTTTCGTATCGATTTCTTCGGAGATGAAATCGAAAGCATAAGAACTTTCGATCCCTCCTCGCAAAAATCCATTCAAAAAGAGGAAGACGTTATCATTTGTGCTGTAGATGAAGCCTCTATTCTTTTAGAAGAAGAGAATGGATCAATTTTAGAATATTTCGATTCCTCTTTAAAAATTGTATTCGAAGATATTGAAAAAATCGAAGACCGCTATCTTTCTTTAAAAGGACTTCCCTCTTTCAAATCAAAACTTATCGAATCTTTTGAAGAATTCACAAAAAGAGCCACCAATTTTTCTCAAATTCACTTTGCAAGCCACTCGATCGAAGAATTATCCCCTATCGAGATTCTTTCAAAAGATTTTAAAGAAGCCCCATACATTCAATACGAACATCTTCATACTTTTTACAAAGCCTTTCGCATACATCATCCTTTTACAACTCTCGACAAATATTTAGCAGAAAACTTCCATGAAGAAGAGCTCTCATTTGAAGAAGCCTCCTCTCTTCTCCCTTTAAAAAAATGCCCTACCATCTATCTCTATGAACATGAACAATTTATAAAAAAGAAAAAAGACACCCTTTCTCAAGACATCCAAGAAACAGCTGTTTTTGAAAAAGGCTATTTATCACACCATGTCATTCTTTCAGACTTGCCGCTTGCCATTCTTCCCGAAGCTGAATTCACTCATCGCAAAAAAATCCGCCGTCAAAAAAACCGTACCGCCCACCATACCCCTGCCGCTGAATTCCATGCTCTAGAACCTGGAGATCTTGTTGTCCATTACCATAGTGGAATTGGAAAATTTTTAGGCATCGAAAAACAAAAGACCATCGAAGGCAATTTAGAAGAATTTTTCGCTTTAGAATATGCTAACCGCACCAAATTATTTGTTCCTATCTCACAAGCCTACTTAATCAACCGATATATCGGAGCCAATGAACTCAAACCCGATTTGACCAACCTTTCCAACAACAAATGGCAAAAGACAAAAGCTCTGGCTCAGAAACAGATCATCGGATATGCCCAAGATTTATTAACTCTTTATGCCGAAAGAGAAATGAGTAAAGGTTTTCTTTATTCAAAAGACAGCGATGAAATGCTTTTTTTCGAAGAAGAATTTCCTTATATTGAATCCCCTGATCAAGTTGAAGCCATCACCTCCATCAAAGAAGACATGACTTCCGAAAAAACAATGGACCGCCTAATCTGTGGAGATGTAGGCTATGGAAAGACAGAAGTCGCCATGAGAGCTGCTTTCAAAGCCGTTGTTGACGGCAAAAAACAAGTCGCCGTACTAGTGCCAACAACCGTTTTAGCTTTGCAACATGGGGAATCTTTTCAAAATAGGATGAATTCCCATCCTATTAATGTTGCTGTTATTTCCAGATTCAACCCTCCTGCCAAAAATAAAGAAATCTTAGAAAAAACAGCTTCAGGCGCAATCGACATTCTGATTGGAACTCACCGCATTCTATCACAAGATGTACAGTTCAAAGATCTAGGCCTCATCATTATCGATGAAGAACAAAGATTCGGAGTCCGAGCTAAAGAACATCTAAAAAAAATGAAAAAAAATGTCGATGCCCTTTCCATGAGTGCTACTCCAATCCCCAGAACCCTTTACATGTCGCTGATCAAAATTCGTGATCTATCTGTTATCAATACCCCTCCCCAAGACAGACTACCTATCAAAACCATCATGGCTGAAAACCATGATGAAATTATTAAAAATGCCTGCCTGCGAGAAATGTCTCGAGGAGGACAAATCTTTTTTATTCATAATAGGGTCGAAACAATTTATAAAAGAGCCGAACATTTAGAATCTCTTCTTCCCAATGCAAAAATTGGTATCGTCCACGGACAAATGACGGCAAACGCAGCAGACCATATCTTCCATCAATTCAAACTTGGTTTAATCGATATTCTTTTTGCTACTACAATCGTTGAAAACGGCGTAGATATCCCTAATGCCAATACCATTATTATCGACAGAGCCGACACTTTCGGTCTTGCAGCTTTATACCAGCTTAGAGGAAGGGTAGGAAGATGGAATCGCACCTCCTATGCCTATTTGATTACTCCTGCAAGAAGAGAACTTTCAGAAATTGCCAGAAAAAGGCTCAGCGCTCTTGTCGAAGCCAGCGGGCAAGGAGGAGGTATGAAAATCGCTATGAGAGATCTGGAAATACGAGGAGCTGGAGATCTTTTAGGCGTCAAACAATCCGGACAAATCGCTTCTATCGGATTACACCTTTATTGCAAATTGCTAAAAAAAACAATCGTATCACTAAAACAGCAAAAACAAACTTCTTTCATCGAAACAAAACTGGAATTCCCTTATCCAGCCTCTCTTCCAGCTTCATATTTAATGGAAAGTTCCTTACGCATGGAAATGTACCATAGATTAGGAGAAACCTCCTCCTACGAAGAAGTAGATGCCATTTTCAACGAAATGATTGATCGTTTCGGTCCGCTTCCCGAAGAAACACTTTGGTTATATCATATTTCACGCATTCGTATCTTTGCCAACTTCAATCAATTCTCTCTTTTGAAAATGGGAAAAATGATCCTCATTGCAAAAAAACATGAAGGAAAAAAAGAAATCACAAAAAACATGATGCTCTCAAAAAAATCCTTTACCCCAAAAGAGTTGGAAGAAGAAGTTCTCAAATTGCTAGCCATCAGCTTTTCATGCCAATTACCCACCAATAATTAAAAGACAAAAATTTTAATTTTCTGTTTCTTCATTTCTTCTTTTATAGGCTTCTTTTTTAAGATATCTTTTAAAAATTTCTCAATATTATCTTCTTTCATAAATAATGAAAAATATTCCCTATCCAAAGTAATCACGCGATGACCATTCCTAGAAGCAAAATAAATAATTTCTCTTAAATAATTTTCAAAACTGTCAAAATTCCCTTGAGATGCTTCAGTCATAATTTGCTCCGGCATCTCCCTATATAATACTGAACAATCACACGGTTTTTTTTCTCTTCCAAACCCCTCTTCACGTCCTTTTAAAAGCATTTTTAATTGAGGCAAATACCGAGCAGTTACTCTTTCCTTTCGAAAGATTTTTTTCTTTTCCTCTTTATCAACACTTTTCAAAACAGCATTTAGATTAGTTCTTCTAAAAAGAGCAGCAAGCATATCAAAATTTTTAAAACGTACTCTCCTCTCTTCTTTTTTCATATCTCTACATGTAACAAATAATGGAGAAGTATTTTGACA
>DAOTHK010000042.1:0-9824 GCA_035447625.1 Chlamydiales bacterium | reverse complement strand
ACAAATCAAAAAAAATGTTATCCTATAAGGAATATCAAAATTTAACCTAAATAGATAAAATGCTCGGAATCATCAAGAAAGTATTTGGCACAGCTCAAAGCAGAAAAATCAAAAAATACTTAAAAATCGTCAAACAGATCAATCAAATCGAAAAGAAATACCAAAACTTCAGCGAAGAAGAGATTATCGCCAACACTGAGCTTTTTAAGAAAAGATTGCAAGAAGGAGAATCTCTAGACAGCCTTCTTCCCGAAGCATATGCGACAGTTAAAAATATTTGCCGTAAACTTTGCGGAACAGAGATACACGTATCCGGATACAATCAAAAATGGGACATGATTCCCTATGATGTTCAGATCCTGGGAGCTATTGCAATGTACTATGGGGCAATTTCCGAAATGCAGACGGGTGAAGGAAAGACTTTAACAGCTTCCATGCCTTTATATTTAAATGCATTAACTGGAAAAGCTACACACCTTGTTACTGTAAACGATTATTTGGCCAAACGTGACTGCGAATGGATCGGCACTATTTTCAGAAAATTATCCCTATCTGTAGCTGCATTAACCAACGACATTCCTCCTCATCAAAGAAAAGAGATCTACGCAAATGACATCGTTTACGGAACAGCCTCAGAGTTCGGATTTGATTATTTAAGAGACAATTCGATGGCAACGCATAAAGAAGAGCAGTGCCAAAGAAAGCCTTTTTTCGCAATCGTCGACGAAATAGACTCCATCTTAATAGACGAAGCCAGAACCCCCTTAATCATCTCAGGCCCTTCTCCTGTCAGTCGTCATAAATATGATGAATTAAAAGGAACTGTTGCCGTTTTAGTAAAAGAGCAAAGAGATCTTTGCAACAAGCTTGCCAGCGAAGCGCGTAAAGAATTGGATTCTTTAGGTCTTTTATCTGAAGAACCCAAGAAACTTTCTAAAGAAGAAAATGAGAAAAAGATCAAAGCCTTTAATAAATTATGGCTTGTTTCCAAAGGCACACCTCGCAACAAAATCCTAAAGAGGATTAAAGAAAATCCGGATTTTAGAGCAGAACTGGATCAAATAGAAACCTTTTACTATTCCGAACAAAACAAAGAAGCAAAAAAAGAAGCGCTTGCCGGCTTATTTATTATCATTGATGAAAGAAACAGCGACTTTGAATTAACCGACAAAGGAATCGCAGCATGGGAAGGTAATAATTCCCAAGAAGGATCCAATAATGACTTTATTTTGCTCGATCTAGGCCATGAATATGCATTAATTGATGAAAACCCTGATCTCTCAGAAGAGCAAAAAATCGAAAAGAAAAATCAAATTCGTGAAGAGGATGCCAACCGTAAAGAAAGAGCCCACAATTTAAGGCAGCTATTTAGAGCTCACCTTCTAATGGAAAAGGATGTCGACTACATCGTTCAAAATGAACAAATCGTCATCATCGATGAAAACACAGGAAGACCGCAACCCGGAAGACGTTTTTCAGATGGACTTCACCAAGCGATCGAAGCCAAGGAATCTGTTGCCATCCAAAGAGAAACCCAAACCTATGCAACCATCACCTTGCAAAATTACTTCCGAATGTATGAAAAACTTGCCGGAATGACAGGTACCGCTATTACAGAAGCTGGTGAATTCAAAGAAATCTACAAATTAGATGTACTGGAAATCCCAACTCATACGCCATGTATCCGCAAAGACCATAATGATTTAATCTACATGACCGAAAGGGAAAAATATCACTCCATCGTAAATACTATCAGCGAAAAGCATAAAAAAGGCCTTCCCATTCTTGTTGGTACTTCTTCTGTTGAAGAATCAGAAAAACTCTCAAGAATTTTAAGACAGCAAAAACTGATCCATACGGTTTTAAATGCGAAGAATCATGAAAGAGAAGCTCAAATCATCGCAGAAGCCGGAACCAAAGGAGCTGTCACCATCGCTACCAATATGGCAGGACGTGGTACAGATATTAAAATTACTCCGGAGACCAGAGAAGCTGGAGGGCTACAAGTAATTGGAACTACTCGCCACCAATCAAGACGTATCGACAGACAGCTTCGTGGAAGATCAGGGCGTTTAGGAGATCCAGGAGCTTCAATGTTTTTCGTTTCTTTTGAAGATTCTTTAATGAGACTTTTTGCATCTCCAAGACTCACCAGCATGTTGCAGCGCTTCAGACCTCCTGAAGGCGAAGCTATTTCAGCATCTGTGTTAAATAAATCCATCGAAACTGCTCAAAAAAGAATCGAACAAAGAAACTATAATATTCGTAAACACACTTTGGAATACGATGATGTGATGAATAAGCAAAGACAGGAAGTCTATGCTTTCCGCAACGAACTTCTTCATTCTCAAGATCCTATTCAGATAGCAAAAGAAATCTTGGAAGATCTCATTTTTGAAAAATGCGACTTCCTTACACAGACTAAAAGAATCTCAACAAGCAGCAAAGAAGAATTAAAACAGTGGCTGATGTCCATTTTCCCAATTACTGCTAACACAGAAGATCTCAATAAGCATGCGCTTGACAAGCTTCCTGATTACATTGCAACCCAAATTAAAAATTTGTTCGATCATAAGCTTGCTCATCAACTTGAAATCATTCAACAATATGAGAAAAGCGATGAAGAAACAGCAAAAGAAAAGGGTCTTTCCATCCTAAAAGAAATCATCCGTAATGTTGCTATCAGTAAGATCGATGATCTTTGGCAAAAACATTTGCTTGATATCGATCATTTAAGATCGGATGTCAATTTGCGTGTTGTAGGACAAAAAGATCCTTTAATGGAATTCAAACAAGAAGCATTTAACTTATTTGGCAACTTCTCACAAAACTTAAAAGAAGCTCTTGCAACCGATCTCTTTAAATTTCAGATGATCAAACCGCAAGATCGAAAAATTGAAAATTCCTTATTAGATCTTCAGATGCATACACAAAAGTCTTTTGTGCCACAACCTGGCATGACAGATATCGAAGAAACAACAACACAAGACAAACCTCAACCTATTGTAAAAGAAACTAAAATCAATAGAAATGATGATTGTCCTTGTGGAAGTGGCAAAAAGTATAAAAAATGTTGCGCTAAGAATAGTTAAAAATTATTCGATTTTTGAAAGCCCTTTATAACCGATAATAATAAGGGGCAAAGCCACACACAAATATGCTAATGCATAAGAGCTGTTCCACTTCAAAATGAGTTCTCCATTTTTTGAAAAAAAGAACAGCATCAAACTTAAGACCAAAAGGTTCATTCCTAAGAAAAAAAGCATGGTGGGAAAAAAGTGTTTTTTCTCACTTTTTTCTACTTCTTCTTCCTCTTCTTCTTCAAAATCTTCTTCCTCTTCATTTCTTTCTTCTTCTAAAAATACCGCGCTGGATTTTTTTTGAGGCTGATATGGAGGTGGATATAATGAAGCAATGGTTTCATTAGCAGTCATTGTAGATTGAGGTTCATACTCTTCTTCTATTTCTGCATTTTCAGAAAAGTCATTTCCACAATATGGGCAGAATTTCACTTCTAGGTCAACTTCCCCATCACAAAGAGGACACATTTTTCTTCTTTTTCTTCTTTCCATTAATGAACCTACTTTTTTTTCATATCTTAAACAATTTATATCTTTTTTGATATGGAAAATTCATAGAAACAATCTTTTCCTTTTTGTTATATTAAGCAAAAAGCTTAAGGAGCAATTATGACAGATCAATCATATGATATAGCAATCATCGGAGGAGGCATTGGAGGCTATACTGCAGCAATCATGCTCGCTGAGCAAAATCAAAAAGTCTGCATTATCGAAAAATGCTTTCTCGGAGGAACCTGCCTCAACGTTGGTTGCATTCCAACAAAAGCATATCTGTCTATTGCTAAAAAGTTTTCAACTATCCAAAAAGCCAAAATATTTGGAATCGAATGCAACGAACTCCATATTGACTATCAAAAAATTTATAACTTTAAGGAAAATGCCGTTCAATCTATTCGAACAGGCCTTACCAACTTAATTAAAACAAATAAGATTGAGATCATTCATGGCAAAGCTGTTTTTGAAAATGACCAAACACTGCTCATCAACAATGGAGAAAAAATCTCAGCGAAAAAAATCATAATAGCAACCGGTTCTTCCCCTAAAAATCTTCCAAACGCACCTTTTGACCATCAAAAAATCTATAGCTCCACTTCCATCTTGCAAATGCAAGATTTACCCAAAAGCCTTGCCATTATTGGAGGGGGTTATATCGGATGTGAATTTGCCAATTTTTATGCGCAGCTTGGCGTTAAAGTCACAATCATCGAAGCTTTGGATCGAATTATTCAGACTGAACCTGAAACCATTTCAAAAGCTTTAGAAAGTTCTTTCAAGAAAAAAGATATCGATATCTACACAAAAACCATTTGTGAAAAAATTGAAAAAAATAATGATTCAGTAAAACTCACCTTGAATAATGGTAAAATAATTGAATCTGAAAAACTACTTGTAGCCATCGGTAGAGATTATAATAGCTCAGAATTAAACCTTGAAAAAGTCAATGTTCAAATCGATGAAAAAAAAGCAATTATCACAGATGAATATATGAAAACATCCAATCCCAATATTTTCGCAGTTGGAGATATCAATGGAAAATATCTTTTAGCACATGTTGCCTCTCATGAAGGGATAATCGCGGCGAAAAATATTTTAGGGCATCTGGAAAAAATGGACTATTCAGCAATACCTTCTGCAATTTTTACAACTCCTGAAATTGCCTCGGTAGGAATCTGCTATGAAAAAGCAAAAAGCATTTGTAATGCAGGTAAAGCAACATTTCCCAACCTGGCTCTTGGCAAAGCTAAAGCTGAAAATACTACAGAAGGCTTTGCGGAGATTGTTTATGATAAAGACTCGCATCAGCTTCTTGGAGCTCACATTATAGGAGAAAATGCCTCCAACTTAATTGCAGAAATGACCCTTGCCTTGCAGCACCAGATGAAACTTGAAGATATAGCTAAAACGATTCACACCCACCCCACTAATTCCGAAATCTGGCATGAATCAGCTCTTATGGGACTTTTAACTCCTCTGCATTTTCCTCCTAAGATGAATGTCTTATGAAGAAACTTCCTCCCTGGCTAAAACAAAAAATTCCTTCAGATGAATTTTTCAAAACTTCCAAAATTCTAAAAAAGGCTAAACTCAAAACAGTCTGCGAAGAAGCTCTTTGCCCTAATCGATTTGAATGTTTTAATCGCAAAACAGCAACTTTTTTAGCTCTTGGGAAAAACTGCACAAGACACTGTAGCTTCTGCAACATTTCCCATAACGCACATCCTACAATGCCCGATCCTTTAGAACCTTCGCATATTCTGGATGCCATCAAAGAATTGAAGCTCAAGCATGTTGTCATTACCATGGTAACAAGAGATGATCTGATAGATGGAGGAGCTCACCATATGGCAAAAATCATTGAAATGATTTTAAATAATACCAAAACATCTGTAGAAGTACTCACTTCTGATTTCAAACAAAACATGCACAATCTTGAACAAGTTCTAAAAGCCTCTCCCACTATTTTCAATCATAATCTTGAAACAGTCAGAAGATTATCTCCAACATGTCGACATATTGCAACGTATCAAGGAAGTTTGAAAGTCTTATCCCATGCCCATAACTTTTCATCTGATCTCATTATCAAATCTGGAATCATGGTAGGGCTTGGCGAAACAAAAGATGAAGTATTGGAAACTCTTAACGATTTAAAAAACGTCGGTTGCCAAATTGTCACCATCGGTCAATATTTGCAACCAAGCAAAAAGAACCTTCCTGTTAAAGAATTTATTCCACCTGATCAATTCTTCTATTACAAGGAAATGGGACAAAAAATTGGCATCAAACAAATTATCTCAGGACCTTTTGTCCGATCCAGCTATAAAGCTGAATCGTTTATAAACCACTAGTGGTTAGTGTGTTTTTCATTTAATTTGAAATTAATTCAAATTGTTAGTTGATAGTTAATTATAATTATTGTAATTAGTAATTATAAAACGGCTAATAAAGATCATGACAGAAAATAAAAACAACAAAGAACCTGATATCGCTTCCATTATTTTAGCCGGGGGTCAAGGAACTCGTTTATACCCAATCACTAAATACCATAGTAAGCCTGCCGTTTCCTATGGAGGTCGTTATCGATTAATCGACATACCCATCTCTAACTCGTTGAATTCAGATATCCGAAAAATTTTTGTAATCGGGCAATACATGATCTCAGAGCTTCAACACCATTTAAGCCAAACCTATCAATTCGACCCATTTCATCCAGGGATGATCGATGTCCTTTCCCCTGAAGAAAGACCTTTTGGAGAAAAAATTTGGTTTGACGGAACCGCTGATGCTGTAAGAAAAAACATCAACGAAATCCTAAAATCACAAGCAGAATACTTTTTAATTCTATCTGGAGACCAACTCTATAATATCAACTTCAAAAAAATGTTTGATTTTGCCAAACAGACCAATGCCGATCTAACGATCGCATCTTTACCCGTCAAAGAAAAAGATGCCAAAAGATATGGTCTTTTAAAAGTTAACAAAGAATCCATCATTCAAGATTTTTTTGAGAAACCTCAAGAAGAGGAAATCTTGAATCGCTTTAAATTAAACGAGCAATTTTTTAATGATCATCAAATGGAACTTAATGAAAAACATTACTTAGCTTCCATGGGTATCTATATTTTCAAAAGAGATACATTAAAAAATCTTCTTATTGAAGATCCTAGAGAAGATTTTGGAAAACACCTAATCCCCACTCAACTGAAAAAAGAATCGACATGTGCCGCCTTTATTTATGATGGCTATTGGGAAGATATTGGAACTGTTGCTTCATTTTATGAAGCCAACATAGCTCTCACCGACAAAAAATTTAAAGGACTTGATACCTATGATGAAGAAAATCCCATCTTCACCAAAGCCAACCATCTTCCCGGCACCCAAATCCATGGAACGATCATCAATCAGTCCATTATCTGCGAAGGCAGTATTATCGAAGCTAAAGAAATTTCATCCAGTATTATCGGATTAAGATCAAAAATTAAAAAAGGCACAGTCATTAAAAACAGCGTTTTAATGAATAACAATTATTATCTACCACCAATCACTCATCAAAGATTGAAAAAACATCCGGAAAAATTTGAAATTGGTCAAAATTGTTTGATAGAAAAAGCCATTATCGATGAACATGTTTTTATAGGTAATAACGTCAAACTAACCAACAAAGAAAATCATCAAAATTATGACGGGGAACATCTTTTTGTCCGAGATGGAATTATCATAGTTCCATATGGAGCTAATATCCCTGATGATTTTGAATTTTAAATATGCACATCTATGCAATAGCAGATTTACATCTTCCTTTCGGATGTCCTGAAAAAGACATGACCCTCTTCGGGCCTGCCTGGGATCATTATACCGATAAAATCGAAACAAACTGGAAAAAAGAAATTACAGAAGAGGATTTTGTATTACTCGGAGGAGATCTTTCCTGGGCATCAAAATTGGATCAATCTCTTCCAGACTTTGATTGGATTCATAAATTACCAGGACAAAAAATCATCATTCGCGGTAATCACGACTACTGGTGGTCCACTAAATCCAAAATGCAAGCAAAACTTCCCTCCAGCATTTATCCAATTTCAAAAGATGCTTTTAATTATAAAAATTTTTCAGTTGCAGGCACGCGTCTTTGGGATAGCGAAAATTATCATTTCGACCCAATTATCATTTTTCAAAAAAATGCTCCGAGACCAAAAAAACAAGCACTGGAAAAACAAAGGGAAATATATTCAAAAGAAGTTGAAAGACTTAAATTAAGTCTTTCAAAGATGGATAAAAATACTGAAACAAAAATTGTTTTAACGCACTATCCTACAATCAGCTACGATCTTTCTACGTCTGATTTCTTTCAACTTTTCGAAGAGTACCGAATTGATTTTTCGATTTTTGGACACCTTCATAGCGTCAAAAAAGACACCCCTCTTTTTGGGAAAAAAAATCACACAACCTACCTATTGACTTCTTGTGATTTTTTAAATTTCAAACCGATAAAAATTATTTAGAAAATCATTTTCTGAAAAGAAGAAATGCCTTCATCTTTTGCACATAGCTTTTCTTCTTCGTCATGTTCGATTCTTTTCGCTATAAGTTGCAAAATTTGTTTTTCCAATTCCTCTTTATCCAATCTGTGAAAATATTCCGCCGCAATTTCCAAAAGATCCTGAAAATCCTTTTCTGTTTGCAAAAAAGGAACAGATTGTTTCAATAGCTCCATAAAAGAAGATTGATCTGCAAAATAAATGCTTTGCTTTAAAAGCTCTAATTGAAAGTCCACATCCTCTTTATTTAATGCCTGATTTAAAAGATCTTGGAAAAGATCTTTTTGCTCTTCCATATCATCTTCAAAAAGACGAAGGCGCAAAATATCAAACCATTTAACATCCGGAATATAAGGATAAAAAGCTTGGATCAAATCCTGGGCATATAAATCCTGATCCTCATCTATTTGCTCTAAAATATAGTCGTATAAGAAGGACTCTAAATCATGAGCCATATAATCCGATAACAAATGAAAAAGGTTGTGAGGATTGTCACCCTCTTCCGCATTTTCATCCAAAATTGCTTCGAGTTGCAAAAGACTATCTTGAATTTTCTCATCACTATCGAAAACTCCTTGATCATAATCATAAATCCTACGATCTAATTCATCACAGAAAATAGAAAGGGTTTTCTGACTTGAATGGAGCCTTCGCCAAAGCTCAAAAACAATTAAATAAATAGGATCATAATTTTCATCTTCCTTATTTGCAAAAAAATCTACAAGCGTCTCTGGAGACTCTGCTTCATCTACATAAAGAGAAAAGCTTTTACGATCTAAATGAATATTGAATGCTTTCAAACGCTCAAATAATTCCGCAATAGACACAAGCCTCAGATCTTCAACTTTCCAAAAATCTTTGGGAACCAGTTGTTTTTGATCCGGACTAAAAAATAAAGAATTATAATAAGCTTTAGTATGCATTTGAAAAAAATGTTTTTTATATAATATTAACTAGTTTCGGATAAACCGTCAAATATGTTTAATAAAAAAAATAATCAAGGTATGATCTTTAATAAAAAAATAGATAATGAAAAACTATATTAATAAAAAATCTTTTTTACTTTTAGAAGTAATGATTGCATTAACGTTAATTGGAATTAGCTCGGTTCCTTTAATGAAAATACCCCTATCATTATTTCGCTCTCAAATCAAAAATCTTCAAATAATTGAAAAAGAAAGAGTTGCAGACATTTCCCTTCAAGAAGTTATCGAACAAATAACTCAAAAAAAACTTCTACTACCTGAAATTCAAAAAAATAAAGTCAATGCAACAAAAGTCAATTTATCCAACTACCCTGTAAAAATGGATCATTCTCATATTATAATAGAGAGAAGCTGTTTGCTTTGGGAAATAGGAGAAAAAAAAGCAAAAGATCAACATACATACAAAATGATCGCGCTAGAAGTTATTTTAAAAACTCCTAATACAAAACCCACTCATTATAAGAAAAAAATTCTTTTTAAATGCATTAAAACAAAATCCAACAATCTTAATCAAAAAATATAAAATAATTTTGTTTCTTCATTTTTTTATTCCGATTGAATATCATAATTCAAATACTTTTTTATTTTATTTATGAATAACAAAAAACGAAATTTCACCTTACTTGAAATCATGATTGCCCTAACCTTGATAGCAATCATTCTTTCTCTTCTATTCCGTTTTTTCTCAAATTTATCTTTTAATATTGATTTTAATATTATTT
>DAOTHK010000041.1:0-9870 GCA_035447625.1 Chlamydiales bacterium | reverse complement strand
AAGAATAGAAATATAAGGCAATTTGTGCTGATGCAATTTAGCCAATGCTGCAGAAGTTTTAGCCATCTGCATTAAAGAAAGAATCGATTCTTGCATGCGAGCGCCACCTGACGAACAAACAAGAACCAAGGGAAGAGTATTATCTATTGCATATTCAATTAATAAGGTCAGTTTTTCACCTACAACAGACCCCATGGAACCACCCATATAGCTAAAGTCCATAATCCCCAAAGCTACATCTCTGTCATTTACCTTGCAATGTCCAACCATTACAGCTTCATCACGACCAGATTTCTCTTGAGCCTCTTCCATTCGTTCCGGATAACTCTTGGTATCTACAAAATCCAATGCATCGATAGCCTTTAAATTGGTAAATAATTCTTTAAATGTTCCGGCATCTGCTAAAAGCTCTAATCTTTTATGAACAGACAATCGATAATGATGATTACATTTGGGACAGCAATTTAAATTTTCCTGAAGTTCATGCGCATGCACAAGTTCCTGACAATCAACGCACTTAATCCAACCACTAAAAGAATCTTTTTTTGTTGTTTCAACTTTGATTTTTGGCTTACTAAGAGAAAATAGACCCATAATACCTTCTATTTTTTTCATCTCGTATATTTTACCAAAGAAACCTACAATCAAACAAGCGGAATTAATAAATACTTAATATTTAAATATTAATTATTATTTATTCATGATATTTTTTGATTGAATCGTCTTGAAATTTCTTTGAAATTAACTATTTGCCAAATGGATTCAACAAATTTTTTACGATCGTTCTTATATTGCAGATAATAAGCATGTTCCCAAACGTCCAATATAAACAAAGGAATTAACCCTTTTGAAGAAATGATGCCATGATTTCCAGTAGTTTGAATCATTAACTTTTTTTGAATCTTATGATATCCAAGCCAACACCACCCCGAACCTTTTACAGCTATCGCCTGCTTATTGAATTCTTGTTTGAAATCTTCAAAAGAACCAAAATCCTTTTCAATTTTTTCAAGCAAAAGACCTTCCGGCTTTTCAGAAGATTCAGATATAGGGCAAAGCACCTGCCAAAAAAGAGAATGATTAATATGACCTCCCCCATTAAAATGAATATCTTCTTGATATTTCAACATATTAGGGAGATCATTTTGCTTTTCTGCTGCATGATATGCATCGATCGCTTCATTCAACTTATTCACATAACCTTGATGATGCTTTTCATAATGCAATTGCAAAATTTCTTTTGAAATGACCGGTTCCAATGCATCGAAAGCATAAGGAAGTTTTGGCAAAGTATAAGATGCTTTTAAAGATTGACCCATATACACGCTCCGTCTTTTTCTCATCTATAACGTTTTCAATCTTTTTAAACAAGCAGGCCTATCGCTTCTTCCACCGATTGAACAGGATGCAAAGAAATTGACTCTTTAAGATGATCCGGCAGTTCCTTCATATTACTCAAAGGTAAAATACAGTGCTCAAAACCAAGCTGCATAGCCTCTTGCAAACGACTCTGAACTTTTTTAATAGAACGAATTTCTCCAGAAAGTCCTACCTCTCCCATAATTATTGTATCATGCGGTATGACTCGATTGGAAAAAGAAGAAGCTATGGCAAGCAAAATCCCCAGATCTATCGCCGGTTCTTTAATGCGCATACCTCCTGCTAAAGAAGCAAACACATCACAACTATGCAAAGCAAATCCCATCTTTTTTTCTAAAACAGCTAATAAAAGAGCTAACCGAGAAGAATCTATTCCCGTAGCTTTGCGAGAGGGCGTCGGAAAGGCTGTCGGAGTAACCAATGCCTGCACTTCAAGCAGCAAAGACCTTCCTCCTTCAAGAGCTGAAACAATTGCCGAACCGGATCCTTTATGTGTACGTTCTTCCAAAAATGCTTTCGATGGATTCAAAACCTCTTGGAGCCCTTCTTTTTGCATTTGAAAAAGGGCAATATTATCAGTTGAACCAAATCGATTTTTTCGACAACGCAACATACGATATCCACAAGAGCGTTCCCCTTCAAACTCTAAAACAACATCCACCAAATGCTCTAAAACTCTAGGTCCTGCGATATCACCGGATTTTGTAACATGTCCAATTAAAATTGTTGTCATATTCATTTCTTTCGAAAGATGCATGCATTCGCTTGCTATTTCTCTTACTTGAACAATCGATCCAGGAGCTGCTCCTATCTGTTCTTTATAAAGAATCTGCACGCTATCAACAATTAATGCCTCGGGATTCAATTCCACCAATTGATTTTTTATCGCTTCCAAATTTGTTTCATGTAGCAAAAAAATATGATCTGTCTCAATTCCCAAACGTTTAGCACGAAGCATTGTTTGTTCTTCCGACTCTT
The DNA here is from genome assembly GCA_035447625.1 of Chlamydiales bacterium. Classification (GTDB taxonomy): domain Bacteria; phylum Chlamydiota; class Chlamydiia; order Chlamydiales; family SM23-39; genus DAOTHK01. The sequence continues at coordinate 7,512 of DAOTHK010000041.1, read as the reverse complement.
CTCCACAAATATAAAGTACTTTTTTACCATTCTCTGCAAATCCTTTTGCCAATTGCAAAGAAAGCGTCGACTTACCGATTCCTGGAGATCCTCCTAAAAGAAGAAAAGAACCCTCTACAACACCTCCTCCCAGCAAACGATCCACTTCAACAAAACCTGTCTTCTGCTTAAAATTATCCTTGAGCTGAATTTGGGAAAGAGGCAAAGGCTTTTTCTGCTTTTTTATAGCAGAGCCATAACGTTTTTGTTCTTCAAACTTATTTTTTTCTACAAAAGTATTCCACTGACTGCAGGAAGGGCAGCTACCAGCCCATTTCTGCTGTTCATGACCACATTCAATACATTCCCATACAATTTTGCTTTTAACCTTCATCACTATCCTCCAAAGCATCTTTCGCTGCATTTTGTTCCGCTTTTCTTTTGGAAGACCCCATTCCCTGTCCTATCTGCTTCCCGTTTTGGTACACAGCAACTAAAAATGTTTTACTATGTTCAGGACCACTTTCTTCTAAGATTTCATATGTAGGAGGAGGAAGATGTCTTTTTTGCATTTTTTCCTGGAGTTCAGCTTTGAAATTCCTTTCAGGATTTTGAATGATTTTCTCTATCTCATTTCCCAAAACATCTAGTAAAAAGCAATACGTTTTTTCATATCCTTTTTCCAGATAAACCGCTCCTATAACAGCCTCAAAAGCATCCGCATCGATCGAATCTTTTCCTCTCCCTTCGGAAAGTTTTTCTCCTTTCCCTAATAAAACGTATTTATCCAATTTCAAAAAACGAAAATATCGGCTGCAGGCTTTGGCCCCAACCAAAGTAGATTTTAAATAAGAAAGTTGTCCTTCGGAATAATCTTCAAATCGATCAAATAAAAAACTGGATATAATAAGACCTAAAACAGCATCTCCCAAAAACTCCAATCTTTCATTATGTTCTAAAATTTCCTCTTTATTCTCATTGACATAGGAACGATGAACAAAAGATAAAAACCATTTAGAATTTTTTTCAAATTGAGTATTAATTTTTTTCTCGATCTCGGCTTTATTCCGCATGAGCTCTTCTAATGGTGTCATCTCTCATCCTCTTTTCTTGTAGTTTTATCTTAAATGATGTATTTTTTTCTTTCTTCTATTAATTGAAAAAATTAAAACTTATGATTTGTATCACCAGCCATTTCGCAAAATTATCAAGCGATTATCTCTTTCCAAAAATTCAAAAAATAGTAGATGAATTTAAATTTCTACACCCCACGCATAATTTATTGGATTTAGGTATTGGTGATGTACCCGGTCCTTTGCCAAAAGCAATTGCTAAAGCTCTACAAGAAGCTTCTTTAGAACTAACGAAAAAAGAATCCTTCAAAGGGTATGGCCCCTCATCTGGTTACAGTTTTTTAAAGAAAGTCATCAAAGAAAATTGTTATCAAAATCTTCCTATAGATTTTGAAGAAATTTTTATTGGCACCGGCATTAAAGATGATATTGCTTTTATCCAACAATTATTCAGTTCTTCAACAAAAATTGCTCTTTGCAACCCAACCTATCCCGTCTATCTTGATTCAAATATCTTAGCTGGCAGAACATCTTTTCCCAACGAACACGGATTCTATGAAAATATCGAATATTTAAACTGCCTTCCTGAAAACGATTTTGCTCCAGAATTCCCTAAATCCTGCGTACAATTGATCTATTTATGTTCTCCTAATAATCCAACCGGAACAGCCCTAAATTTTGAAGAACTAAAAAAATGGGTTGATTATGCAAAAAAACATCATGCCATCATTCTCTATGACGGAGCATATGAAAGTTTCATCACTGATAAAAAACTTCCTAAATCAATCTATGAGATCGAAGGCGCCGATGAAGTTGCAGTTGAGTTAAGATCTTTTTCCAAAGCCGCCTTATTTACAGGCATTCGTTGTAGCTACTTAGTCCTCCCCAAAAAAATCAAAGGGAAGTTGAATAATGAGACTATTTCCCTTTTCGATGTTTATCAAAAAATGATCAACATCAAAAAAGGAGGAGTCTCATACCCTATCCAAAAAGCTGCTGAAGCAACCTTTTCCAAAGAAGCAAAAGAAGAATTGAATGAATGGTTTGATCTAGTAAAAGAAAATGCAATCAACTTAATCGAAGCATGCACAAAGTGCGGTTATAACGTTTATGGTGGGAAAAATTCCCCTTACCTTTTTGTCAAATCTGAAAAATTCAATACTTCCTTTGATTTCTTTCAATATTTGCTAGAAAAAAAATCTATTATTTCCATTCCCGGCAGTGGTTTCGGTACTTGTGGAGAAGGATTTATTCGCCTTTCCGCATTAACCAGCTATGATGTCAATCAACAAGCCCTAAAAAATTTATGTGAGTAACCGTAATGAAATTTTTAATCTCTCCATCCCATATCTCTTTTTTTCAAAAATTCGGACAAATCGAATTCGAGGATTTTATTTCCTCTGAAAAATCCGAACTTCTTTTACACGAATGCATTCACACAACAGATTTTCAAAACAAAGAAAAAATGACTCTTCCTGGAAGAGACTTATTCAGACAAAATAAAAATATCGAACGATTTATCAAACAAAAATCTTTAGGAAATGTCGTTTCTCATTTAATTAATCAAAAACAACTGAGACTAGCTTTTGATTATTTTTTGCATGATCAAGATCTTAAAAATCATTTTGATCTAAATGAAATCCGTTTTAACGAAATGATCTGCGTATCTAATATGCAATGTATTGTCATCCTAAAGCTTTCCGAGGAAACTTTTAGCGAAGAATTCGATCCTCTAAAACCCTTCATCCCCTATCCAAAAGAAAAAAATTCCGTTATTTTCTTAAAACCAACCAAACGTATTAATTTAACTCCGCTGGTTGAAAATGGAGGAAAATTTTTAATTATGGGATTTGCCGCCTCTTCAATTAAATTTCACTATAATGAAGATCCTTATGCACAAAACCTCATTCGCATGGGATATTCCTCAGGTGATTCTTTAAACAATCAATCTCATCCGCTAATTTATAAGCCCTAATCATTTTTTTTCAATACGAATACAATGATCTTGCCATAGAACATTAAAATGATTTAAGCCAATACCTGCTATAAATCCTTCTTGGGTGAAAAATGCACAATTTGCACAATCCATTTTAAAAATCGCATGAGAATTATACAAATTTTGATCCATATCAAATCGAGGATCAAAAGTATCCGCAAATTTCGGAACGCTTTTTCCTAAAAAATATGGAAAAAGCAAAATACTTCCTTGGTTTTTAATCGTTTGATAAATCTGACCGACTCTGTTTACATTTTCATATGGCATAATTAAAACTGAATGAGTTTCTTTTTCATAAACAACAATTAAATGATCAACCTCTTCTCCAACGATAATTTTGACATCATCAGATGTAAAAACGATATTTCCAAAAGACAAAGGAGAAAAACAAACATTTTCTTCATTTCCCTTGATTACAATATTTTCAGACATCATTTGATTATTTTGAGGACATAGATCTGCAATATTTGAAACAGATCTTATAACGTTTTTTTCAAAATAAGCTGAAAAAACATTATGATAAAGATTCTCTTCAGAATTTATTTTTTCAACTAATTTATCCATTGAAAAATCATCCCATAATGGATTTTTCAACTCTTCACATAATTCAACAATTTGCTTAGGATTATCCAATTGGTTTGCATATTTCAAAAAAATCGCATCAATTTGAGGATAATAGGTTTTTATCAAATCTTTCATCAATGACATACGTATCACCCATAAATCACAACCGGTTTGTTTTTCATAATGATAATGATTATTCAATAATTCATTTTCACATACTGAAATCAATGGCTCTTTATGAACATCCTTTAAGTCTACTACCTGCAAATTAATAAGAGCATTCGTTAATTTTGCAAAATTCGCACTTTGTGATAACAAAGCATTAAAAGAATAAGGTTGTAAAATCAACTTATCCATATTTATAAAACGGATAATGGCATCACCTCCTATTTTCTGATCTAATCTCCATGCAATATATGTCATTGCAGAAACCGGATTCATAGAAAAAGGCATTTTAATTATATTATCATTTAAAATCGGATACTTTTTCAAAAGGCTATTTAAATGAGGATAAACTTCTGTCGAAGTAATAATCATTAAATTAGAAGGATCAATACCCGAAGGATCCTCAGAATCTATTTGAGATTCAATAATTACTTCCACAATAGATTTTTGTTTTTTATCAATTGGCAAGAAACATTTCGGCTTATGAGAATACGCCAAAGGCCAAAACATTGGATCAAAATCACCAATATAAAGAACCGTCCATTGTTCACTTTTCTTGGATTTGATTCTTGAAATTGTCTTTTCAAGTAAATTTTGAAAAGACTCATAAGACGCAATCGGCAAAAAAGTTTTAATTCTCTTCAATTCATTTTGAGAATTTTGACCAAAAAATGAATATTTTCTAATTAGTTTGGTCATTGCATAAAGCCTTTGAGGCTCCGAATATTCTTTTGAATCGATCCAATTCACTATTTCAATCGGTAAATTTTTCTCTTTCCGATTTTGAATTAATTGCAAAAATCCATTTTCTAATTCTTCAAAACAAATCATATGATCTGAACAAAATGCAAAATGAACACTCAATATAAAAAATAATAACTTTTTCACCCTAAACCTCGATTATTCCAATATGACAACAAAAAACCGTTTTTTCTGTATACGAAAAAACGGTTTTTTAAAAATAAATTTAAATAGAATTATTCTTCAGAAGCCATTTTCTTATATTCTTCAAAACGTTTCTGATAATGGTTTTGCAATTCATCTTGCAAAAGAGCAGCTTCTTCAGGGTCTGTTTTTAAAAGTGAATTAAAACGCACTTCCCCTTTCAAAAACTCTTTTAAAGGAATTGTTGGCTCTTTCGAATCCAATTGGAATGGATTTTTTCCTTCAAAAGATCTTCTTGGATCATAGCGATAATTCACCCAAAAACCAGATTCAACTGCTTTTTTCTGTTCATCTTGGCTCATCCCCATGCCTCCTTTCTGAATGCCATGGGCAATACATGTCGCATAAACAATAACAATTGAAGGACCATCATATTCTTCCGCTTCCTTCAAAGCTCTAACAACTCCCGGCTTATCATATCCCATCGAAGCTGTTGCCACATATACATTTCCGTATGCCATAGCAATTTTACCCAAATCTTTTTTCTGGGTTTTTTTGCCGTCAAATGCAAATTTTGCGACAGAACCTAAAGGAGTTGATTTCGAAGCTTGTCCGCCTGTATTGGAATAAACTTCTGTATCGAGAACCAAGATATTCACATTTCGATTCATTGCTAAAACGTGATCCAAACCACCATAACCGATATCATAAGCCCAGCCATCGCCACCCATAATCCAGACAGATGGTTTTGCAAATAGATCCTGACGTTTTTTCATCTCATCTGCAAGAGGTGATGACTCTTTTTCTAAAAGCGGTTTTATCTGATAAGACAGCTCTTTTGAGTGATCTCCAATCAAATAAGCTTCAAGCCACTGTTTCAAAAGCTCTTGTAATTCAGTAGAGACTGCATTTTCAGATACTGCTCTTTCAACAAACTTTTTGAGCTCATCTCTACGATATTCAACAGAAATGGCCATACCAAAACCATATTCGGCATTATCTTCAAAAAGAGAATTGGCCCAAGCAGGACCTTCGCCTTTATCTGTTAAAGCCCAAGGCACCGAAGGAGCCGAACCTCCCCAAATTGAAGAACAACCTGTAGCATTAGCGATAATCATACGATTTCCAAAAAGCTGTGTGACAAGTTTGACATATGGAGTCTCTCCGCAACCAGCACATGCACCGGAAAATTCTAAAAGAGGTTTCTCAAATTGAGATCCTTTTAATGTATACTTGCTCATCTTCCCTTTTCTATTTGGGAGTGTTGTCACATAATCCCACAGTTCTTTTTGTCTTTTTTCCACTTCATGGATATCTGTCATATGCAAAGCTTTTTTCATTGCAGGACATACCTGAGCACAGTTACCACAACCGGTACAATCCGAAGGAGTTACCTGAATACTGTATTTTAAACCTTCATAACCTCTACCTAGCGGTTTGATCCCCACATACCCTTCAGGAGCTTTTGCAGCTTCTTCTTCTGTCAACAAAAAGGGTCTGATAGCAGCATGAGGACAAACAAAAGAACACTGGTTACATTGAATGCAATTTTCAGCAATCCATTCAGGAACAATTGTAGCGATAGAGCGTTTTTCATATTTAGTTGTTTCCGATGGTAAGATTCCTCCAGGCAAAAAGGCGCTAACAGGAAGAAGATCCCCTTCTTGACGATTCATAACATCTGCAATATTTTTGACATAATCAGGTCGCGATGCATCAATAAAAGTTTCTGTTTCTTCCAAATCTTTCCAAGAGGAAGGAACTTCAATTTTTTCTAAATGATTCAATGCTTCATCAACAGCTGCATGGTTCATTTGAACTATTTTTTCTCCCTTACGCCCATATGATTTAACAATAGCATCTTTTAAAAGCTGAATTGCTTTTTCAATTGGTAGTACATTTGATAATTTAAAGAAAACCGTCTGCATGATCATATTGATACGAGATCCCAGTCCAATATCTTTTGCAATCTTAATAGCATTGACATGATAAAATTGAATATTTTTCTCTGCCATTTGCTTTTTCACCTTATTCGGTAGATTTCTCTCAAGCTCTTCTTTCTCCCACATTGAATTCAATACAAAGATACCTCCAGGCTTGATTTGGTCCAAAATAGGCAATCCCTTCTGCAAATAAGAGGATTGATGGCAAGCAACATAATCTGCCACCTGAATTAAGTAAGTAGAATGAATAGGTCTTTTGCCGAAACGCAAATGAGAAATAGTGACGCCACCCGATTTTTTCGAATCATAGGAAAAATACCCTTGAACATATTTCTCTGTATTATCTCCAATAATTTTAATCGCATCCTTATTGGCACCGACAGTTCCATCACCCCCGATTCCCCAAAACATACAACGCACAGCATCTTTATCTTCTGTATCCATCACTTCTTCCATCGGAAGAGAGAGATAAGTGACATCATCCACAATACCAACAGTAAAATGATTTTTCACTTCTTCTCTTTTTAAATTATCAAAAACTGTTTTCACTTGTGCTGGAGTAAAATCTTTTGAACCCAAGCCATATCTACCACCTACAACTTCGATATCCATTTTCAATTCTTTGATAGCTGTTGCAACATCCAAATAAAGAGGCTCACCTAAACAGCCACTTTCTTTTGTTCTATCCAGAACAGCAATCTTTTTAACTGATTTTGGCAATGCTTGAATAAAATGATGCACAGAAAATGGTCTGAAAAGACGTACTTTTACAAGGCCTAACTTTTCTCCTTTACCATTTAGATAATGAATAGTTTCTTCAGCAGTTTCAGCACCAGATCCCATCATCACTATCACATTTTCAGCATCTTCAGCACCATAGTAATCAAATAAATGATAAGACCTTCCG
>DAOTHK010000040.1:0-9977 GCA_035447625.1 Chlamydiales bacterium | reverse complement strand
CAAAACTTATTAATCTTGGATTGTGGGTAATGGTTTTTGCTTTAGGTGGCAAAGACTTTTTTGTCGCTTTATTGACCAAGCAGTCCGTTTATTTTACTTCTTTGTTTATTATCGGTGTTATACAGTTTTTTGCGTTTTTTTGGACGGTTTTTTTATTAGTGACCACGCTTTCTGAAATTCAGAAGTTTTCTGTATGGAGAGCCTTTTTATCTGCCTTTTTGGCTTGGATTTTCTTTATAATTGTTTCATATTTAATAAGTTATGGGTATTTAGCTTTCTACGTTGCGTAATTGTCTGGTTAGCGTAGTTTATTTATGAAGGATATTGATAATCCTAATTAAATTTTTCAAAATAAATTAATAAATCAAGCTACTTTTTTTAGTCATAATTATATTAGGGTCTTTTTTTATTTTATTAAATAAACCTTGTAATATTTTTTTTAATTATATATTTGTAAGTTAAGAGGAATAAAAGAGGATTATATGGAAGAGTTAGAAGTGAAAAAACCAAAAGGTGCCTTATTAAAAATGTGGGTGCATCCTAGGAAAACAATTAAAGAGGTAATTTCCTATAATCCAAATTTTAGATTCTGGTTATTATCGTTTATTTATGGTTTTACTACTTTATCGAGCCTTTTTCAAAAAGTGAACATAGCGAGTATTTTTTCATTAGGGATTATTATTGTAGCTTTAATCATATTATCTACACTTTGTGGATATGTATTTTTCTCGATTTTTTCATATATTGTTTATTTGACTGGTAAATGGCTGAAAGGTACTGGAACTTATAAAGAAGTTAGAGCGGCTCAGGCTTATTCCAATGTGACAAAATTTGTAAATTTTATCATTGTTGTTCTCTTAATTGGTTATTATCAAGAAAAGATCTTTATAGATTCCACATTTGGTAGTTTGACAACTATTGAAGGTTATGTGTTGATGGGATTGATTCCTTTATATGTGGCTCTTTTTATTTGGGGAATTGTCTTATATATCGCAGCCATTGCCGAAGTTCAGAAAATGACGATTGCAAAAGCTTTTTTCAATATCTTTTTGTCTGCCTTAATTTATTTTGTTTTGTATTTTTTAGTGGCATCGCTTTTTATTTGGAAATGTTCTCCTTATTTTGATGAACCATTGGTTACTTTGGGTCTTCTATGAAAAAATTTTGGATAGCGTTTCTTTTAGGGGTTTCCGCTCTTTGGGCTGATAATTCTTGGGTGTCTGTGAATATTGTAGATGATATTCATATGGATTTTCCTTCAGCGCCGAATCAGATGATTCATCAGGTTCCGTTGGTAAATGGTAAACAGATGGATTATGTGATTTATCTTTGTGAAGAGGATGATGCTTTATTTATGGCGTTGATAGGTAAATACCCAATGAATGTTGATAAAAATGATGAAATGAAAGGATTGAAGGGGTTTTTGCAAGGAATTTTATCCGGTAGGCAGAATCGTTTGATTAGAGCTGATGTTGTTTCTTATAAAGGAAAAAATGCTATTGCCTTTGAGATGGTTTCTGATGATAAGAAATTTCTGGGAAGAGCTTTTATTTATCAAAGTAAGATTTTTCTGCTGGCGGAACAATCCACCATGTCGCGTGAATATTCAAATTATTATGAAAGGTTTTTAGAATCTTTTCGTGAAGTTAAAGAATAATCTTATTTTTTTATAATTATTTTTATTATAAAATAGTGTTTTTTTGTCTGTATTGTTTTGAATTTAAGTTCTGGTTTGTTATTATCTTTATAGTTTAATAAAGTTTTTTAAATTATGAAGTATCTGTTCACGATAATTATATTTTCGATTGCAACACTTTTAGGAAGCGATAGATCAGATAAATGGAAAACGCCGGATTATTTGATAAAAAGCGAAATTTGTTTATCGGATGAAAGAGTTAAGGAGGGCTTGAAAGAAGCTGTTGCGATTCGTTATAGCTCCAAAGAATCTTTAGAAATTAAGAAAATTTCGGAAAGACTTAAGAACAATGATTTGAAAACATTTTCACTATTTTTTCAGGATTTATTTAGTGGAATGGTTATCTATGATTCCAAGCCATTGGAACTTGCAGTAGATGATCATTGCCTGTTACTGCATTATCTGTTTGTTTTAAATGATGAGGATTTTCAAGATAAGGGGCTGGGATCCTATCTTTTGCATGTATTGGAAACAGAGGTAGAAAGATCGGATAGCTTTAATTCGATTGGAATTTATTTAAGTGAAGAAGAATCAGTATTGAAAAACTTTTTGCTTTCAAAAGGGTTTAGCTTAAGAGAAAAAGATATTCCTGTTTTTGAAAAAAAGCAAAAAGGGTTTTTCTTATGGAAAAAGATTCTTTCTGAAGAGAAAGTTGTGGCAAGCTAGTCACCAGTCATCCGTGAAAATTCTTCAATTCTTCCTTTTTTGCAAAGTTTTTCCATAAGGGAATAGGTTTGATTGTCTTTGACCTTTTTGAAAATTTTAAAATGATGATCCGCATGTTGTGCTGTTTGTTTGAAATGGCTGATGCAGATTACTTGGTTTTTGCTCCCAAGTTTTGAAAGTTTTAATCCAATTTTTGCAGCGCTTTGTCCTCCGACATTTGCATCGATTTCATCGAAAATAATGGTTTGGGGAAGGTTGTTTTCAAAAGAGGTTTGTAAAATCAGTAAAAGTCTGGATAATTCTCCGCCACTCGCCGCTTTATGAAGAGAGATTGGGGCGGATCCTTTGTTTGCGGAAAAGAAAAAAGTAATGTCGTCTTTCCCATAAGAATTTAGGTCACAGGGGGTCAGTTGAATATCAAAAATTCCTTGATCCATATTTAGGGAGGGAAGTTCTTTTTGAACAGCTTCGATGAACTCTTTTTTTTCCTTATGTCTTTTTTCAGAAAGGCTGTTAGTTAAATGATTGAGTGACTCTTTTGTTTGAGATAATTTTTCAAGTGTTTGTATATAATCCCTTTTATCTAAAGAGGATTGTTCTAGGATTGCTTCTAATTTATTTTTTTCTAACATTACTTCTTCGTAGGTATTGCCGAATTTTTTCATGAGTTGATTGATTTCATTCAATCTTTCTGTGATTTCGATAATTCGTTCAGGATTATTTTCATAATGGGATTGGAAGGATTGTATTGAAAAAAGAGCTTCTTGCAGCTCTAATTTGGCGGATTGAATATGGTTATGAATAGGTGATAGATCGGTATCTTTTTTGGCGATTTTTGAAGCTTGCATAGAAGCTGTATAAAGATAGGAAAAAAGAGAAGGTTCTTGCTCATGTATGAGTCTTTCAAGTTCAAAAAGCGTTTCTTTAATATTTTGGGCATGTTCATTTTTAGTCAATTCTTTCAAAAGTGTTTCTTCTTCATCCGGTTTCAGGTTGACTTTTTCAATCTCTTCCAGTTTTTCTTTTATTGCATGTAGCTCTTTTTCTTTTTGATCAAGAGAGTTTTTTTGTTCATCTGCTTTTTTGGAAAGGAAGTTGAATTGTTTGAATAGGGATTTATGCTTTTCAACAAGTGGTTCTGTGCCGATATAGGTATCGAAGATCGTTCTTTGCGTTGAAGAATTTAAAAGAAAGGTACTTGAATGCTGGGAGACAACATGGAATAATTTTTCTGCAATATTTTTCAAACAATCAATCGGTATGATCTGATCGTTGATAAATTGCCTGGCTCTTCCTTTCTGAGACAATTCTTTTCGAATTATAAGGGGTTCTGTGCTGTCCCATTCAATATCATAGCTTTCTAAAAGTTGCTGTATGGAATCGTTTTTTGAAAGACGAAATTCAGCTTCGATAAATCCTTTGTCTTTTTCATTTGTTATGATCGATTTGTCGATTTTTTCTCCCATTAAAAGTGAGATTGAGCGGATAAGAGCCGATTTGCCGGCACCACTTTCACCTGTTAAAATTGTAAAACCGCAATCAAAATGAGCAACGAGTGATTCAAATAAAAATAGATTATGAATTTTTAGAGATGTCAGCATCTTCGATAATTTCTTTATAGGTTTTAAAGTGTGTTTTAGAAACGGCGTCAAGTGTATTGATGCCTTGCTTTGCAAGGATTTTTTTAGCGGTTTTTTCAACTTCTTTTGAAGCGCCTTTAGGCAGAGGAATATCAAATTCTTTTGATAAAGCTTCCATTCCTTCTAAAAAAGCGGCTCTTGCGATAATTGAGGCTGCAGCGACAACTACATCTTCTTCACCTTTGTGTTTCTGTTCCAGTTGAATGGGGATTTTCTTTTTCATTAAAGCCTTTTCAACTACATGTTTGGAAGCGAATTGATCGATAAGAGCTTTGGGGCTATTTGTTTTTTTGTATAGCTCATAAATGACTGTGGCATGTCCCCACCCAAGAAGAGAGTTGAGGTTTTTGAATTTAGCATAAAGCTCATTGTATTTTTTTGGAAAAATACGGATGAGTTGATGTGTTGCTATTTTCTTAATTTGAGGACTCATCTTTAATATCTTACTGTCTGAAAAACGTTTGCTGTCTTTGACTCCAATGTTCATTAGTTCTTTGATTTGGGCAGGTGTAGCAAAGACGCCTGCAATGCATAAAGGACCGAAGAAATCGCCTTTCCCGGCTTCATCAACTCCTATATGTTCAGAGAGATCTTTTTCGGATTCTGGATGGGAATATTCGAAGGATTCCAAAATATTCGGTTCTAGATAAAATTCAATGAATTCATCTTTTTCTTTTCCTTGGACTGTTAGCTTTCCTGATTCGTAAAGAGCTATGGAAATTCCTTTTTTCTTTGCGCTGAAAATTGTGTAAGGAGGTTGGGTAAAAGAAAATCCTTGGTCGGTTAAATCATCTTTAAGTTTTTTAGCTTTATCCAAACTGATTTTGGTAGAAAAACAAACTGGCTTCATGAACAGTACCACTCTTGCACTAAATAATTATATAAGCTACACTGCCGCTAAGTTAAAATCAAGGATCCTTTTGACGGAAAAAAGTTAAGTAAGGTGGTAGGTTATGAGCGCTCAGTTAAAGGAAATAGGTCAGCGTTTTAAAGCAAAAAGAGAAGAAATGCATTTGAGTCTAAAAGAAGTGGAGAATGCAACTTCTATTAGACAAAATCATTTGGAGGCTATAGAGGATGGAAAGATTGATCAGTTTTTCGCATCTGTCTATGTCTTAGGTTTTTTGAAGCAATATGCAACATTTTTAGGGTTTGATGGAGAAAAATTAGCAAAAGAAAATTCTAAGCTTTTTTCTGCTAATAAACAGCCTCAGGAATTTTCTTATGGAATTGGAACTTTGGATATGCGGAATAAAAACAGCGGCAAAAAACTTTCGAATTTTATGATGATTGGAGTTGTTGGAGTTGTTTTGATTTTAGCTTACTTTTTTTCTAAAATAATCGGGTTGCTATAGTATATAGTTTTACAAACTTGCATATAAAAGAAGCGAACACTATATTAAAAAATAATTATTTAACAAAAATGTGATGATTTATGAGTGAAGAGATTTTCGGCGATTATACATTGATTAAAAAAATTGGTCAGAGTGGTTTTTCAGAGGTTTTTTTAGCCAAGCATCGTTTCATGAACCGTAAGGTTGTTTTGAAAGTGATTGCTAAACAATTGACTGAAAACGATCAATTTATTGAACAATTTTCCAAAGATGTTGCGGTCCTTTCGACATTAGATCATCCATCAATTCCAAAAGTTCGAGGATTGTTTTCTTTTGAAGGGCGTTATTTTATTGTGTATGATGCTTTAGATGACAATACCATGACTTTGGAAAATTATTTGAAAGTAAAAGGTAAAATTTTACTGGAAAATGAAGTGGAAGCCATTTTAAGACAAGTTGCATCGGCCTTGGATTATGTGCATAGTAAGACAATGGACGGTCTTCCTGTAATTCATAGAAGCATTAAGCCTTCGAATGTCTTAGTTAATGAAAGTGAGAAAGGGTTGCAAGTATATCTGGTGGATTTTGCCTTGACTCGCTTGATTAAAATAAATGACGTTATAAAAAATCATTATCGTCATTTTGTTCTTTCTAAAAAGGAAGAACAAATTTTTCCTCTTATCAGCTTTTTAGCACCAGAGCAAAAATCAAATGATCCGGTTACTGTTGCAACAGATTCATACTCTTTTGGAATTTTAGCTTATTATTTGATTACAAGTGCTGTTCCTGAAGGGTGTTTTGACCTTCCTTCGAAAATTGCTGTTGAATACAAATTGAATTGGGATTTAATTATTTGTAAATGTTTGCAGTCAGAGCCTGAAAAAAGACCTATTCGATTAATTGAATCACTGAATACATATTTATCTAATTCATCTGATAATATTCATTCTATTGATATTCTTTCATGGGAAGAAGTGGGTAAAAAGGTTGAAAATGCTATGCAAATGTCATTTGAATTTTCTCCAGATGAAGAATTATCAGAATCCTCCACTATGGTAACTTTCAGCTCGGATGAAGAGGATTTGCCTGAGTTAAAAGATTCTGAAAATGAAGATGTTCAAGAGCATAAGCCTATTTTAAAACCACAAAAGCTTATAAGGCCTACATACGAGCCTGATCCAGGTGCTATTTTTCAAAAGGAATTGAATGTCTCTGTTTATCAACCTAAAACTGTTGAAGTACGTGAGGTTAAACCTTTACTTACAGAAATGGCCGTGATTCAGGGGGGAACATTTATGCGTGGAAGCCAAAATGGCGGTCGAGATGAAATGCCGGTACATCAAATTCATTTAAATACATTTGCCTTGGACGTTCATCCTGTTACAAACGAGCAGTTTGTAAGATTCTTAGAATCCATGGGTGGAGAAAAGGATGCAGATAATAATGATATTATTCGTTTAAGAAATTCTAGAATTAAACGAAAAGGTGGTAAGTTGATCATTGAATCAGGTTATATTAAACACCCGGTTGTAGGTGTCACATGGTATGGTTCTTTAGCCTATGCGAAATGGGTAGGGAAAAGACTTCCTACAGAAGCGGAATGGGAAATTGCTGCGATGAGTCTTGAAAATGAAGCTTTATATCCGACGGGATCTGATATCGATCATTCAAAAGCAAATTTCTTTAATTCAGATACGACTGCCGTGATGAGTTATCCTGCAAATGAGCAAGGGCTTTACGATATGGCTGGAAACGTCTATGAGTGGTGTAATGACTGGTATGCTTACAATTATTATGATACAGCTAAACAAGAGCCTGATAATCCACAAGGACCTCCACAAGGTGTTTATCGAGTGCTTAGAGGTGGTTGCTGGAAATCTTTAAAAGAAGATATGCGTTTTGCACATCGTCATCGTAATAATCCGGGAGCTGTGATGGGAACATATGGTTTCCGATGCGCAGCTGATGTGACCTAAGGGCTTTTATGAAGCTCTATTTGTTAAATCCCAGAGGATTTTGCGCAGGTGTTGTACGTGCAATAGATATCGTTGAAAAAGTTCTTAAAAAACATGATGCACCGATATATGTAAAGCATATGATCGTGCATAATAAACATGTTATTCAAGATCTACAGAAAAAAGGTGTTGTTTTTGTCGAATCCTTAGCAGAAGTCCCTGAAGGTTCTGTTTTGATTTATTCAGCTCATGGTGTTTCTCCGAAGGTTCGAGAAGAGGCAAAACAAAGAAAACTTCAAGAAATTGATGCTACATGTCCTTTGGTTACAAAATTGCATTCTCTAGTAAAAAGGTATGCTGCTAAAAACTATAAAATACTTTTTATTGGTAAAGAGCAGCATGTGGAAGTGCAAGGAATTCTTGGAGAGGCTCCAGATAACGTTGTAGTAGTAGAAACTATTGATCAAATTGATCAGTTATCTTTTTCAAAAGATCAACCGCTGGTTTATTTAACGCAAACAACTTTAAGTATTTTTGAAAGTAAAGAGATAATTGAAAAAATTAAAAAGAGATTTCCTTGGATAGATACAGTAGCGTCATCAACGATTTGTTATGCCACAACAAATCGTCAAAAAGCTATTGAAGATTTATCATCGAAGCTGGATTGCATGATTGTTATTGGGGATTGTATGAGTTCAAATTCAAAGAAATTGAAACTTGTTGCGGAAAACTTCAATCTTAAAGCAATCATGGTGGAAAATAAGGATCAGCTGAATGTGGATGAATTATCAAAATATCAAAATATTGGTATTACAGCCGGTGCATCCACTCCGGAATATGTTGTACATAGTATTATTAAAAAAATATTGGAAGCATATCCCAAAGTTGAAATTAAAGAAGCTGGAGAAAGAGAAACGATGAGTTTTTCTCTTCCATCTTTAATCTAAAAAGAACTTTTCATTTAATAAAATTTATTATAGCCTTTGTAAAATTTTTTTAAATTTCAGAGGGTGTGTGAGTATTCATTGTACTAGTTCTACTGGAGGATATTCTTATGAGAGAGATTTGAGGGAATTGTTAGCAGAGTCGAATCCAACTAATTGGGCGATTCCTTTATCTTCCCCTTATAATCCAGAAGGAGATTTTAGGAGTATTCGTGATTTTATCGTTGCACATATTCAAAATTGTTTTCGTGTTGCGCCTGATAAGATAACTAGAAAAATGAATTGTAAAGCCGTTCGATATTTATTAACTCATTATTCGAATGGTGAGGATATGCAAATTCAGCAAGTAGCTTTTAGACGTATTGGGTATGTTCGACCAAATATTTCATTAGCTGAAGCATATGAGCGGGGAATACTTCCATACGAGCATTATCCAAGCTGTGATTCGAAAAAGTATGTTGATAGACTCCTTAAAAAACTTTTAAAAGGTTTTACAGTTGAATTTACTGAGATGATTCAAAAAGCAACTTCACTTGATAAAGTAGCGATTGCTACTTTGGGTATTTTTAAGTTACTTTCGAAAATGGGTTATCTAGAACGCTGTGAAGATGTTTTAATGTTTGCAAGAGCTCATGATTTCTTATTTATGGCTGGTTTTACAAATCTTGAAATTTTGGAAAAATTGTATTTTTCTTATAAAAGAGATTCTTCAATTTTTCAGATGTTTGCCTATTGTTTGTTTTTACAAGGAAGAGAGGAGGTTGATCAATCTGTGTTACCTAGATCTTGGGATCTATCAAAGATACAACTTTTAAAAGTAATTGCTGAATCCTCTATTCAAGATATTTTAGAGATGTGTTTCGATCAGACTTTATCTTCAGAAGTTGATGAAGCTGATTTGAAAGCTATTTTTATTGAAATGAAAAATTGCTTTGAAGGAATACAAAATTCAGAGAATCCGAAGATGGATCTTTTTTATGAGCAATTACAGAATTTGGCATATGATTATGATGAAACAGATCATTTAAGTTCTTTGCTTCCTGATATTACTTCTTCAAGTGTTGGTAATTATCTGGTAGCAGCCGTCATTAATGGAGATCAATTTTTTGTTGATTATATTTTAAATGCTTTTGAACCGTACGAAATATATCTATATCAATCGCATATTATGCAGTTGATAAAAAATGGTGCTTTTGATTTTTTTCTATCTCATGATGAGTTGAAACATAAAATGAGTTCCTACTGGATTGAAAGATTCTTTTTTCAAGGATTGGAAAAAGAAATCGCTCCTCATTCGAATGAATTATTTAAACAGATGAGTTTTAAAGAGAGTATTAGTATTTGTCAGTCGTATGGAAAAAGGCTTTTAGAATATTGGAAAATGGAAAATTCCGATGTAAGCAGTTTTAAATTAATGCTTCGTTATTATCCCTTAGCTTTTTTAGCAGCGATTTTGAATATGAAAGAATGGATTCTAAATACTTTTTATAATTTTTTAGATAATAGAAAAATTCTACAATATTATAACACGATGTAGGTTCTTTTCAAAGGCGTTTTATTTTTAACAGGATTGTTTTTTTTTGGTTATTTAGCATTTAAAATTAAGGATTTTGTTTTTAGCTCTTCTAATAAGGCTTTACCTTCTAAATAAGTTTGAAGAATTTCAATTTCGTTTAGGTATTTTGGATTTGAAAATAGATGGGATGTCTTTTCGATAAGAGATAGCTTTCCATTATCGATAA
>DAOTHK010000039.1:0-10089 GCA_035447625.1 Chlamydiales bacterium | reverse complement strand
AAGCTTGGATGAGCAAAAACGCTGTTTTCAAGCTCATCTATAGTAATTTTTTGAATAATCGAAAGAGACAGAATATGAATCAATTCAGCGGCATCCTCCCCTACAATAGAAGCTCCAATAAGAGTATTGGAAGATTTTGTAAAAATTAATTTTACAAGACCTATTTTTTGATTTAAAAGCCACCCTTTCCCTGAGTCTTTGTAAAAAGATTTTTTTACAAAATATTCAACATTTGAATTTTTCAAACTCTTTTCGGTTTTTCCGACAATTGCAACCTCTGGATAGGCAAATACAGCAGCGGGTATTGGAGGTCTTTCAATCTTTTCTTTTTTGTTATTGATTAGAGCTTTTTCAAGATACTTTTGCTCATAATTTGCCAAATGCTTCAATTGCAAAGGATGAATACAATCTCCCAAGGCATAAATATCTTTTTCAGACGTTTCAAGATAATTGTCTACCTGAATATATCCCCTTTCATCTAATTGAATCTTTGTCTTATCAAGACAAAGATCATCTGTTGCAGGAATTCTACCTGTACATACAAGCAATTGATCTGATTCAATAGAGGTGCTATTATATTTTAAAATAATTTTTTGATCTTTTTGAAAAACCGAATGTATTTTTGCATTTTCAATAACATCAACATATTGCAAAAATCCTTTTTTAAATTCATTTTGCATATCAAGATCTAGAAGATTTAATAAAGAGGATTCTTCGATAATGGTAACTTTTGCTCCCATACTAGAAAAGAAATACCCCATCTCCACTCCGATATACCCAGCACCGATGATCGTTAGACGTTTGGGAAGTTTTTCAAGCTTCAAAGCTTCGTTGGATGTAATATAGGAAACTGAATCTAATCCAAAAATTTTTGGAATCATCGGTTTGGCGCCAACATCGACAATGATCTTATCCCCCGATATTACTTCAGTTCCGACTTGTATTTCCTTAGAACCTACAAAAAAAGCTTTATCCTTGTAAATATCGATAGGATAATTTTTGTATTCTTTTTCAACTTCTAATGCATGATCATGGATTTTCTTCTGAACGGATTGAACCACTTTCTCATAATCACATGTAACTTTCCCTGTATGAATGTGATATTTTGAAGCCTCTTTGCATGAGTTTAAAAGCTTTGCTGTATGAATCAACATCTTCGATGGAATACACCCCCGATTCAAGCAAGTACCCACAAATTCTTGATATTCTATAAGAGCAATAGAACACGATTCTTTTAGTAGCTCTTTAACAAGATGAAGAGTACTTCCAGACCCTATGAAAATATAATCATATCTCTTCATACTTTTCTCATTTTCATAGCTATTTTTGTGATTCGCTCTCCAAATCCCCAAGCGATTTTCAAATCATTTTTTGTAGGAGGATGATCCGCTTTTTCTCCAACAACTGTTGTGGGACCATAAGGAGTTCCTCCATGTTTTGCCTCTAATAGCTCTTTTTGGGAATAAGGGACTCCAACAATCAAACATCCATGATGCAAAAGTGTTTGCATCATGCTGATGAGTGTGGTTTCCTGTCCTCCATGCAAAGAACCAGTACAGCAAAAAACACCCGCTGGTTTATCAATTAAAGAACCTTTAAGCCATAAAGAACCCGTCTGATCCAAAACATTACGGAGTTGAGCGCACATATTTCCAAAACGTGTCGGAGAGCCTAAAATTAAGGCATCAACCTCGGAAAATTCATGAATTTTGATCGTTGGCACATTCTTTTGCATTTTCAAAGATTTTTGATAACCCGGATTGGCAATCAATTGATCTTCTTCAATCAGTTCAGGAGCTTTTCTTAAAAGAGGCTCTCCTCCATTTTCTTTAACTGCTTTTGCAATATGATTGGCAAGCTGATAAGTATTGCCATACATGCTGTAATATAAAATTAATACTTTTGGCTTCATCCTTAAATCCTTTTTTGAAAAACCACTTCATTTGTAAGAGGCTTTTGGGAAACAAATTGTGAAATACTTTCAAGAGTTGTTTTTGCGATATTTTCTAATGCTTCCTCGGTAAAAAATCCCTGATGGGATGTAACTAAAACATTTGGAAAGAAAATCAACCTTGCTAAAACATCATCTTGAATAATGGAAGTGGAATAATCATGAAAGAAGTACTGATTTTCTTCTTCATAAACATCAATACCTGCCGCATAGATTTTTTTACTTTTAAGGCCTTCTATCAAATCCTTTGTATTGACAAGCTTACCTCTACCAGTATTGATAATCATGACATTATCTTTCATTTTTTCAATCGTATTTTGATTAATCAAATGAGTATTTTCCTCAGTCAAAGGACAATGCAGAGAAATAATATCTGATCTAGACAACAAAGTCTCAAAAGAAACGTATTCAAAATTTAATTCTTTAGCAACAGAATCTAAAGGCTTGGAATCCGATGCAATCACATTCATTTTAAAACCATTGGCAATACCAATCATTTCTTTACCAATTTTACCAGTTCCAACAATACCAATTGTTTTTCCCTTTAAATCGAAACCTATCATTCCATCCAATTTAAAATCACCAATTCTCGAGCGGTAATAAGACATATGCGTTTTACGATTCAAACTTAAAATAAGCCCCATGGCATGTTCTGCAACAGAACTTGGAGAGTAGCTTGGAACCCTGACAACTTGAATCTTGCCTTTGGCATATTCCAAATCAACGTTATTATAACCTGCGCTTCTAAGAGCAATAAGTTTAACATTCAAAGAAACAAGCTGATCGATCAATTCTTTTCCCACATCATCTTCCACAAAAACACAAATCACTTCAGCACCTTTCGCTAAATGAACTGTCTTTTCGGAAAGTCTGTGATCTAAATAATCGATATCAAAACCATACTCTTTATTAAATTGATTAAAAAACTGCTTGTCATATGATTTTGCATCAAAAAATGCTATCTTCTGCCCCATCTACCCCTCTTTGATAATCAATAGCCTCTATTCCCTAGATAAGGGATAGAGGTTTTAAATTCGAGAGAAAGATTAAAAAATTAAAATTCTAAACTCATTGAAAAACTTGGCTTGTGATGTGAAATAGACTCACTTGCAGAAGCTGAAATAGCAAAGATAATAAAATCATACCAACTAT
Source organism: Chlamydiales bacterium (assembly GCA_035447625.1). GTDB lineage: Bacteria > Chlamydiota > Chlamydiia > Chlamydiales > SM23-39 > DAOTHK01. The sequence goes on along the minus strand of DAOTHK010000039.1, from coordinate 6,986 downwards.
GCAAAGCTACTGACTCTTTAAGAGAGTTATTTTTATATGTCATCCAACCAAAATAGGCTCCGAAAACTGTAATTAACGGAATAGTATATTGATAATAATTAATCCTCTCTTCATGAGGTTCATTAAGGACATTAGAAACGTTGCAAAACCAAAACAAATTGAAGATAAAGCAATACCTCCCCAAGGAGTTAGAAATTCAGAAAAAGTCGGCTGCAAAAAACCTCTGAAAAAAGCTTCCTCACCAATACCTACCGGAAAAGCATTTAAAGGAAAATCCTTATCTTCAATTGCTGAAAAAGATTGCTTCACCTTAGATTGATTACAAGAGATGGAATCTTTTCTTTCACTCCTTTTTGCTAATGATTTTTCAGCATAATACCCAACCGTTACAGCCGCTGATAATGCTGCTAATAAGCCTCCCCAAACCTCGGGTTTTTTAATCACACTCCAATCAAAAGGAGCCAACGCAAGATCTTTTAAAGACTCTGTAGGCATCGAATAACGATAGCCTTCAAAATTATTATATGCCCTCGCATCCCTATATGCTGCATAAACGCCATAACGAGATAAATTTACTCCTAATAAATACGAAGACATTCTCACTGAAGAATCCAAATTCTTCACATAACCCAACCCTCGAAAAGCTGCAACAGAACCAAATAAAGATCCCGCAGTTTTATAGTCTTGTAAATAAATATAGCCAGAACCTGGGATCAAAGTAGAAACAGCTCCTGCAAAAAAAGCATTTTTTCTTGGAGGCGTATAATTTTTAAGTATTGGTTCATTAAATGTTTCAAGATCAACACTCGAAGATTGAAAATCATTTAATTTATCGTCTGAAATAGCTACTAACAATTGAAAACAAGAAACTGAAAATAACAAAAATAAACTAATAGTTTTTTTCATACAAAACTCCTAAAAAACAGAAGCCAGCATGTTGGCATATGCCATTATAAAAAACACTCAATTAGTTCAATGTATTCATTATATCATCAAAAATTTGTGCAAGTAAATATGGAGATTCTATTTGAAGAAAGGATTGAATAACAATTCCTTTTAAATATTCTTGAAAAGAATGATTTTCATAAATTTCATCACAAAAATTTTTCATTTTTAAAAGAAACTCAGGATCCTCTAAGTATATCAAAAACTGATCCATTTCAGACTCAAACTGGCGTTTACTAACTGTTGGATATAACAAACATTCTTGCGATCTGCCATCTCTTCTCGCAGAGATTTTTGCATTAAAATATTTCTCTAAAGAACTTGTATAGAAACATCTGAAATAATTTTTTAAATCTTCGTCTTCAGTAAGTTGAAAAAAACTTATAAAAAGAGGCATTTTCCAAAGTAACAATTGATATAAAAATAATTTTCTAGCTGAGATAGCTTCAGAAAGACTTTGATCTCCTGTAATACAAGTAAAATCATCTGTTAAAAGCATTAATGAATCCATACTGGATTTTTTACATGTCTTTTTAAAATAGATTCTCAAAGTTTTTCCATAATGAGTATCACAATCAATATTTATAGAGTGATATGGAACCTCTTCATCTTCTTGCCAATACTCCACTAAGTCTATTCCCATCGAAGACAAAAACTGATCATCTAATGAAAGCCACCCAGGTAATAGCAACTCATCCTCAAAGCTTTCATCATCTTCCAATAAATAATCCCCTATGCAAATCAAATCTATTTGACTGTCAGAAAACCTTTCCTTTTTTAAAATTAAGTATAAAAAAGAATCTGCGTATGAACAATCTTTATCAAAATACTCTTCATCAGAAATACAAAACATAGGTTTTCGGTCGTAGACATAACATAAAAAAGGCTCTTTTCCCTCTAAAAAGCAACTTTGTCTAAAAAAATGAGAAAAAGAGGGTTCTCCGTCAATTAATTGATCTACAAAACTTGCTTTAGAAACATTCCCTTCAGCAATTAAACAGGCTTGACGATGCAAATAATCAGAGGTAAATATTCCAAACTCATAAGGATTAAGACCTGTCGAAATAATCTGAACAGAAGAATCCCAATCAAGAGAAACAAATCTTTTAAATTTTAACACTTCTTCTGTAAAACCATATTCAAAAAAAGCAAATGCAGATTCCACTACAGAAAACCATGAAAAATAATCTTTTAATAAAGCAGGTCCTGCAATCACAATATCGGCACGACCCAATGAAGACTTTTCTTGATTATCAAAATCAATAAATCTTACATTTTCTAAAATAGTTTGATCAAAAACACTTCTTAAACGCAGTTCCATATATTCAGGAAGATAAGAAATAATTTCTACATTTGAAAAATTTTTGGTAAGACAATCTTTTATTTTAAATAATGAAACAACGTCCCCTAATCCACCTCTAAAAACATCTGCAATTAAACAGATTCTTCCAAAACCATTTATTTTGTGTTCGCATCTTGAAAAGATACGACTCAAAAGCCTTGATCTACACAAGTCCAATAATTGACTAGACTTGAGTGATTTTTGCATCAATGCAAATTCACTCAAAATATTTTTTATAAATGGATCTTCATAACAATCAAGTTCTAAAGGGGTATAAAAAATTGACCTAGTTACTAATGATTCACAAATCGTACTCAAAAAAACCAACCCAACTATTTAATTAACTTAAATTATTATAATAAAACAACATCATTAAAACAATTAAAAATACAATTAATTTAAATTTAACTTTAGTTAAAATAAATTCAGCACAAACAACACAAATAAAAACTAAAACAATTCTAAATATCTAACATTAATTATTGATTAATAACACAAAAAAGTATTATATTATTTAATATTTAATTTAGTTTTTTAATAAAAATGACAACTATCATTCCCACAACACCACATCTTTCTACTCCTTTTTCAACAAAATCAAATCCACACACCCGCTTACTAGCACCTCCTCCATCTCCGGCGTTCTCAACCCCTCGTACTACATCTACTCTATCCGAAACATTCTATATAGAGCCGCCCTATCCAAGAGCACCTCCTCCGTCTCCGGCGTTCTCAAACCCTCGCGCCACACCACCTCCACCTGCTACACCTACTCTATCCGGAACATCATTCTATATGGATCCACCCTACCCAGAAGTGCCCCACACTACTCCAAATATTGATATCCAAATTCAAAAAATAGCAACAACAATTTATCCCCTAACTAGACATGAAACTTCAGGAGATCTCTATTCTCCTATAATCAAAGAAATGATCAAAACATATTCATCTCAATGGAATGTAAAATCGAAAACATTTAAAATGCATAGAATCCATCAGTACACACCGGAAACATTAATACCGTCTCTTATAGATCTATTAAATATATACAATGAAATCTTTCATAAAGAGTATTTCCACGATTTTTTTGAAGGATTTATTGAAAAACATGAATTTGAGCATCCTCAACTTTTATATTTTCATGCAGATTTTCATGGAGATTTTTGGAACTTTATAAATATTATCAAATATTTGATTAAACGAGGTATTTTGAATAGACAATTTATGTGTGCAGAGAATGCTCATATCATACTTCTTGGAGATAATTTCGACCGTTCTTTATACAACTTGCAAATGCTTTTTCTTTTACTTCTTCTTAAAATTCAAAATCCCAATCAAATTCATTTGATACGAGGTAACCACGAATCAGTAGATATCAATTTAACTTCTCATCCAATAGATCCCCTGTTTCAAGAATTTATTAGCGAAAACAGATATTTAGTAACCAATTTTTACCAAAATCTTCCCCTTGCTATTTTCTTTTCAGTAAAAGATCCCCAACAAGAAAAAAAAGAATTTATTCTAGCAAGCCACAGTTTTTTCAATCCAGCTGTCGATCCGGAACAATTGTTAAGTCATGATGAAAACTTCGCCTATATGTTTGTCGAAAAATACCCTTTATTAAGTCATAGAATTTTACAACTCTCTATCTGCGATATTCCTGAATTAGCAGAAAAAGCAGAAACAATTCAAAGACTTGCAAACATTATCAAAAGACATTCACCTAAATACCGCATAATAAGCCAAAAAGACCATTCAGAATTTAATTGGATGGACATTAAAAAAGATATTTCAGAAGCACATTATTCTGATCATAGAGGGATAACCATCACCTTTTCAGATTATGCTGATTGCATAAGTTTAATGGGAAGAGTCACAAAACTTTCTGAAGATACTTATAGAGAAACCAACATTTTTGGTGTCGGAGGTCACGCTCACAAGCTCTTTGGCATTTATTTTCCAGAACGTAGATTAAGAGGTGTCATCTTGCCGATGGCTCCCTATCATTATCCTATTCACATGTCTTCAACTGCTATTGATATTGGAATGACTATCTCATTAACACCAGAATTAAGAGATGCAAAAAAACGATTCATTACCCACTATCCCGATCAAAAAATAACAATATTTCTTGACGAAGAAAACTTATTTTAATCTACATTTTAACTTAAAAAAACACTTGTAAACAATTACATACATTAAGATTTCAATTTCATCAAAAGATCAAGATCACATACTGTAATAGCTTCTATATTTTGAGAAATTTTTTGAATAGGCCAATCCCACCAGGCTATCTCTTGCAAGAGTTGAATAGTCTTCTCATCAAAACGCATCCGAATAATTTTTGCCGGATTTCCAGCTACAATTGCATAAGGAGGAACCTCTTTTGTCACAACAGCTTTGGAACCGATAATCGCTCCATTACCAATCTTTACAGCGGGCATTATTGTCGATTGATACCCAAACCAAACATCATGGCCTACAATTGTATCTCCTTTATTCGGAAGATTTGAAAGATTCTGTTTCTTTTCCCATCCATGACCGAAAATCCCAAAAGGATAGGTAGAAAAACCATCCAACTTGTGATTTGCTGAACTTGTAATAAATGTTGTTCCCGTTGCTAGTGCGCAAAATTTTCCAATAATAAGCTTTTCATTTGAAAAAGCATAATGATAGGGAACATTTTCCTTTTCAAAATGAGTCACCCCTTTTGGATCATCATAATAGGTATAATCACCGATAATGATATTTTTTCTAGAAATGAAATGTTTTAAAAAACCACATCTTTGCAAATTCTCCAATTGATGAGGAAGTCCCTCAAAAGGATATTTCTTTTCTGGATCGGGCCCTAACATAAAAATCTCCTCTTCAATTATTGACAGAGGATAAAGAAGCATTTTTTTTGATACAATTAAAAAGCGCAGTGAACTTTTTTCACTGCGCTTTTTAAAAACTTACGCTTTTTTATTTCTCTTAAGCAAACGAGCAAAAGATGCTTTCAATTTCTCAATAAAATAATAAGAAATCGGCGTTAAAATAAACGTGAAGAGTATAGAAGCAAGCATACCTCCAACCATCACAGCACCCATTGAGGACTTAATTGCTGTAATTGATCTTAATTGAGGCAACACTCCTAAGATGACCGCCAAAGAAGTCATCAAGATAATTTGGAATCTTTCCTTGGTTGCATCAAATAAAGCCTGCTTCAAAAGCACCCCTTCTTTTTGTTTAGCGATAGCTGCATCAACAAGCAAAATAGAATTATTGACAACCAGCCCCACCAACATCACCATTCCAAGCATGGAAGAAATGTTAATGGATTCCCCTAAAAAGAAGAGTGCATAGAATACTCCGACAAAAGATGTTACAATAGACAAAATAATCGATATCGGCTGAGAGAACGAATTCAAGATCGCCGCAAGTAACATATAAGTCAGGATAACAGCTAACAAAAAGGCTTTAACAATCTCTTTTGTCGCTTCACTTTGTGTTTCATCCATACCTGCATAAGCATAGGATTGCCCCTCTTCAAACGAAATATCTTTAAAAGACTCATCCAATACCTTCCTAATATGGCTTGGATTAGATTTACCAATAAAAGCACTTAATTTAACCACTCTTTCTTTATTCTCATGAATAATCGTCGGCATCGCTTTTTTCTTGGCAATGGAGCCTAAAGAAGTGATCGGCATCAATCCTTTTCTAGTAATCACGCCAATATTATTTAGGTTATTAAAAGAACGAATATATTGATCATTCAAACGAACGGAAATATTATATTCATCACCATTTTCCTTATAAATATTAGAATCATCTCCATTAATAGCCACACGAAGAGCCATCCCTACCTGAGCCTCACGAAGACCTGCTTCCATTAGAGCCTTTTCATTTGGGATAAAACAAACTTCCATTTTGGGTTCTTTATAAGATAAAGAGACAGATCTGAAATAACCGGTTTGTTCCATTTTTTCCTGCATCTCTTTGGAAAGCTGAACCATCTTATCATAATCATGTCCATAAACGTTCAAGTTCATATCCCCTTTATCTATCCCTTTTATTCGACCACGAATAATGGAAATATCGGCATCAGGAATACTTGCTAAACTTGGAAGTAAATCTTCAATAATCTGAATATCAGATCGATCTCGTTCATCACCCCTCGATAAATTCATCGTAATTGTCGCATTTTCACTTCCATGAACTCCTATAGTAGTAATACAAGAGCTAAGTTCTGGAATCTTTTGAATCTTATCCTCTACCTGACCTGCAATCTTAGAAGTATAATCCAAATTAGATCCTTGAGGGGTTTGAAGTTCTATCAAAACCCTATCCTCATCCGATGCAGGAAAGAAATCCCCAGAAATATATGGAGTGATATAACGCACGGAAAGGAAAGTCAATAAAACCATCACAACCGTAATTTTTGGAAAACGAAAAATAGTCTTAAATAATTTCTCATAAACCTTGAACAAGAAAGAAACAACTCTTGTTAAAGGAGCTTTTGACTGCGCATTATAATTTTTCATAAAAAGAGCACATAACATCGGTGTCAATGTGAACGAAATCAACAATGAGAAAATCGTTACAAAAATAACCGTAAGACCAAAAGAATAGAAAAATTTACCGATCATTCCTTTCATGAAAGCAATCGGAAGGAAAACCACCAAATTAGTTCCAGCAGATGCCAAAACAGCCACAG
>DAOTHK010000038.1:0-10326 GCA_035447625.1 Chlamydiales bacterium | reverse complement strand
GGTTGAAGCGGGTGTAGTCCTTTTTGAAATTGCTCAATTAGCTTATCAAATCTCCTTTCAAATTGAGCAGGGAGAAGAGATTTCAGAAGATCAAATAGCAAAGTTAGCTTCTTTACTCGAAGATGCTCAGAAGAAAATTAAGCAATGGAATATTTCATTATTTGTAAGATTGTTTCAGCAAATTCTTTATTTAATTGCGACTCCTATAGCTATTTATAGCCAGGCAATCAGTTTTGGTCTTATGGGACTTGGAACAATGATTGCTCTTTATATGGATACCTCTTGGAAATTTAGACGTAACACTCCAACAGTGGTGCCGGGATGTACTAAAGATGTCATTGAATGGCATGTTTTTGAAGAAGGTATTGGTGCAATGGCAAAGAATATTAAATCTAAGATTCGCGTAAGCGAAAAAGAAGAACAAGAATTTTTAGATTTTAAGCTTAAGATGGATCAATATCTTAAACAGGAATTGAATCCTGAGAATGTAGAAGATATGAGATCTTTATTAGATAATGTTAAGTTTGATTCTTTAAGAAAAGAAAGAGGGTTATCTGATATTGAAAGATTAGAAAGATTTAAAAAGAAATGGACTGGTAAAAGATATAGTCTTGAAATGCTTTTTATTGCGAACTTCTTCCTTCTACAAGCAAAGTTAGAAAAACATGAAAAACAGGTTCAACTTGTTGTAAATGAAAACCCTACAGATTCTATTGTTTCTGAAGAAGAAGCTTCGTAATCCAAAGTTTCTGAGTTTTTAGAGAGTTCAAAAGACCGCGTTTTGCGGTCTTTTTTATTTTTCTTTTAAAATATCGATAGCAGGAAGAGATCCATTTTCGATAAATTCTAAGCTAGCTCCACCACCTGTGGAAAGATGAGAAAAATTATCTTCTAAGTGCAGTTTATGGATGGCTGCAACAGAGTCCCCGCCGCCAACAATAGTAGTTCCATTGATCTTGGAAAGAGTTTGAGCGATAGCTTCTGTTCCTGTTTGAAATTTATCAAGTTCATAAACTCCAAGGGGTCCGTTCCAAAAAATTAGATGGCCGTCGTCTAATTTTAAAGACCAATCGTCTGCAGTTATTGGGCCAATGTCCATTCCTTCAAAATTATTGCTAATGCCTTCATGAGCATTGATGATTTCTATGTTTCCATCATTTGAAAAATCATCGGAAGTGACGATATCTTGAGGAAGGTAAAGAGGAATGTTTTGTTTTTCACATTCTTGCATGATTTCTTTGGCTGTATCTATAAAATCATCTTCTACAATTGAACGTCCTATAGGGATGTTTTTTGCTTTTAAAAAGGTGTAAGACATACCTCCTCCGATAAATAAAGCGCTCACTTTAGGAATTAGATTTTTAAGCACGCCAATTTTTGAGGAGATTTTGGCTCCTCCAATTATCGCATAAAAAGGTTTTTTAGGATGGTCGACAAGTTGTGAAAGATATTGCAATTCTTTTTCAAATAAAAAACCAAGAGCTGCTTTTTTAGGGAAATATTGAACGATTTCATAGGTAGAACTATGTTTTCTATGTGCTGTTCCAAAAGCGTCATTAATATAAATAGTCGCATGTTCGCTAAGACTCTTTGCAAAAGAGGGATCTTTTTCAGGTTTGGTCTCGGCTTCATGAAATCTTAGGTTTTCAAGAAGGAGTATTTCTCCAGGTTTTAGATCATTTTTCATGTCCTGTGTGTCTTTTCCAATGCAGTCTGGAGCCATGTAAACAGGTTGATTTAAAAGTTCTGATAATCTCTTGGCAATTGGATTTAAAGAAAGGCTTGGGTCATATTTTCCTTTTGGTCTACCAAGGTGACTCATTAAAATGAGGGATGCTTTTTTTTCCAATACATATTGGATGGATTCAAGAGCCGCTTGAATCCTGGAGTCGTCGATGATTTTACCGTCTTTTAGGGGAACGTTAAAATCTACTCTCATGATGACTTTTTCATTTTTCAGATCTAGATCTTTTATAGTGGGTATTTGCATATCGGCCTCTAAAATATTTTTTAACACTGTAAAAAATATTTAATATGAAAACAAGAGAAGATTCAATAGTTAGAGATTTGAAAATGGATTGGAGGCGTGAAAGAAGTTTTGTTGTTTCTTTCTATTGTTTAGTTCCTTGCGAATCGAATAAAGAAGGTCTTGGTCGAATTCTTTTCCGGCAGCCCATCGTAAATATTCGATTGGAATTTCTGAAAAAGGTCTTCCCTTATGTTTTCCAAGAGGCATGGTTTTTATTAAAATAGGTTTTTCTAAACGTTGTAATAATTGAGAAAGGGATGTGAATTGTTTGGTGAGGTGTTTGAAAACAGAAATATTGACAATGACATCAGCAAGAGCTCTATGAGCTCCTTCCTCTTCGATATTAAAGTGTTTTCTTAGCTGTTCTAAAGAATTAACAGGGCTTTCTCCATAGAGCCTTGCAAGTCTCAAGGTGTCGATAACAGGGTTTTTTTCGATCGGGAAATTTAGTCCATTTCTATATGATTCTTCTTGCATCATTTTTATATCGAAATCTATGCCATGCCCGATAATCGGCGCTCCCTTGGTGATTTCATAAATTTGAGGAAGGATCTCTTTGATAAGAGGCTTGCCTTGGATCATCTCATTGGAAATGTGATGAATTGCTTGAGATTCGGAAGGAATTAATCTTTTGGGGTCTACCAAGGAATCGAAGGAGGTAAGATTGTTGTCCAAATTGAAACGTACGATGGCAATTTCAATAATATGATCGTTTTTGGGATCTAAGCCTGTTGTTTCGCAATCAATACAAACGAATTCGGTTTCTGATAAATTTTTCATGAGATATGTTCCCAAAATTGATTAAAGGTTTGAATGAAAGGTTTTCTTTGGTTTTGATCCTTGATGCTATAGGTGATGTAAGGAATCGAAGGTGTATAATGCTCTTCAAGTATAGAGATGATTTGAGGGAGGATTTGTTGTTTTTCTTTTGTAGATAGCTTATCGGTTTTGGTTAGGATGAAAAAAAGAGGGATTTGATTGGCTTTTGCCCACTGAATAAATTGCAAATCATCTTTTGTCGGCAAATGCCTGCTGTCGATCAGTTGCAGGGCGCATTTGAGATGTGAAGAATTGTTGAGATAAGCATCGATTAGATTGTGCCAGTTTTTTTTGGTTTTTTGATTGACTTTTGCATAACCATAACCTGGTAAATCTACTAAAATAAATTGATGGTCACAATCAAAAAAATTAATTGTTTGGGTTTTTCCGGGCGATGAAGAGGTTTTTGCAAGAGTCTTATTCAGAAAGAGGTGATTGATGAAGCTTGATTTTCCAACATTTGATCTGCCGATAATTGCGATTTCAGGGAAGGGGATACCATTTCCATGAAAAAATTCAGGGAATTTTTCAGGACTCCCTACGCATTTTTTAAAACTGGCTTTTTGAAATTTAATCATTACTACAATGTGTTAATTGTGATTTTTCTTTGATTCTCATCAATATGGCTGATGCGAATTAGAATAGTTCCTTTAGGAAGAATTGTTAAAATAGGGTCAGCCCATTCGATTAGGCAAATGCCTTTATTATAAAAATATTCTTCAAAACCCATGGCCAAGAATGCGTCGGCAGTTTCAATACGATATAAGTCGAAATGGTAGATCGGAATAGGAGCTTCGTAAATATTTAAATAGGTAAAGGTTGGGCTGGTTACAACGTCTGAATTCTCAATTTGTAATTTTTCAGTAAGACCTTTTGTAAAAGTTGTTTTTCCTGATCCAAGATCTCCAAGTAGCGCAATGATGGAATTAGGGCCTAAAGAAATTGCTAAATTTCTAGCAAATTCTTTTGTCTCATCTTCGGAAGAAGAAATAAATTCTGATGAAAGAGCTGTTGTAACCATGTAAATTATTCTTTAAACCATTCTTCTAAATGAGATTGAAATTCTGGATTTTGTGAAAGTTCTTCAACAAATCCAGCAATTTTGCTTTCGCTTAATTTGTCTTGTAAAAACTCTAAAAAAGAATTTTCAATTTCGAATCTATTTTGATTTTGAACTTCGAAGAGTGTTAAATGTTTTATATGATTTTTTATGAAATCATCTAATACAGCTTTTTTCGAATTGAATAATTTTCCTGAAATCACAGAAGAAAATACTTTTTTCTGAGTAGGTTTTTTAGTTTGGGTCATGTATTTTTTGATCATTTCGGGATCGTCTGATACATGGAATCTTTTTGCAGGAAGGCCGTCAACACGTTCCGTATTTTCGGGACATTTTGAGACCCAGTCGTAGATTGCATCTTGAGGATTTAGGTGTGTGTTGTCTCCAAATACTTTGCCGGTAAAGGGGCAGATGTAGATTTTTTTAGTGTTTTCGTTTACGCTTTCCTTGCCATAACGTACAGTGATTTCTGTCTCTCTCCAAAGTTTATTTTCGGCTTCAAGCTTTTTTATTAGTTCATCTAAGCTTTTATAAATTTTCTTTTCTTTTGGAAAAAGAACGGGTTGAAGATCGTTTTGTTGTTCAATGTAATATAGATACAAGCTGACAATATCAGATTGTTTATTTTTCTTTAAAAAACTTAATAATTTTTTTTTGAGGCTTTCTGATAGAGACATAGAAACTCCGTTTTTTCCAAAAAAGTTTTTTTTGATTTTTTTTAAGGATTTAACTTTAACTGCTTGAGCAATAAATATTCAAGTTGAAACCTCTTTTATATAGTTTTTAAAAAAAAGAATACGATCGCTATTTTTTTGTTAATTTGTTATTATTAATCAGATTTTAATATTCTGTTTGTGGTTTCGTCATAAACAGTTGTGAAATTATGATAAAAAAACATTTAAAAGGTTGGTTTGATGAGTATTACTGCTATAGAAAAAAATACAGACTTGGTAATCGAGAATTTAAATATCCCCGATTATGAAAAAGTATTAAAGATCACTAACAAAAAAACTGGTTTGAAGGCGATTATTGCCATTCATAATACAACACTTGGTTCAGCACTTGGTGGAATTCGTATTTATCCTTACGCAAGTTTTGATGATGCATTGCAAGATGTTCTTCGTTTATCCAAAGGGATGACTTATAAGGCAGCGGTTTCAGAAGTTGGACTAGGTGGAGGAAAAAGTGTGATTATTGCAGATCCTACATCTGAAAAAACTCCTGAGCTATTGCAGTCTTTTGGAGAAGCTGTAGATTCTTTACAGGGAGAATATATTTGTGCAGAAGATATGAATTGTACTACAGCTGATGTTATGGAAGTGCGTAAGACAACTAAATATGTTGTAGGATTGCCACATGAAAAAAGTAGCGGAAATCCTGCTCCTTATACTGCATGGGGTACATATAGAGGTATTCAATCTGTAGCAGCTCAAGTATATGGTTCTAAAAGTTTGGAAGGTAAAAAGATAGCTCTGCAAGGTCTTGGTAGCGTAGGTATGCTTTTACTTGAGCATTTGTTTTGGGAAGGTGCAGAAATTGTTGCAACAGACGTAGATCAGGAAAAACTTGCAAAAGTAGCTCATCAATATGGTATTCAGACTGTGCAGCCAGATGCTATTTATGATGTTGAGTGCGATATTTTTGTTCCTTGTGCTATGGGGGCTATTATTAATGATCGCACGATTCATCGTTTAAAGTGTAAAGCGATAGCAGGGTGTGCAAATAATCAATTACATCAGCCTGTTCATGGTGATATTTTGAAAGAAAAAGGTATTTTATACGCTCCGGATTTTGTGATAAATGCTGGTGGTCTTTTGAATGTTTCGATTGAATTAGAGGAAAATGGTTATTGTCCTGTTTTTTCAAGAAGAAAAGTACATAATATTTATGATGTTCTTATGCAAATTTATAAAATTGCAGCAGAGAAAAATATTTCAACAGATGTTGCTGCTGTGGAATTTGCTACATATCGAATTGAGCAAAAAATTGGAAAAAGATCTTCTGCTCTAACTTTTCATCATAGTCTTTAATTTTTTTTTAGAAGAGTCAATTTTTTTTGACTCTTCTTTCCTTAAAACGAATGGTATCATATACTTTGATATAAAAAAGTGGTAATGATATGGATACCTTACAATCAATTTTAACAGCAAAAGCAACAAGAGCTATCGATGAGGCATTTGGTGATGTATTATCTGAATATGAATCAATAGCAGAAGTGGCTCCTTGCCAACAAGAAAATTTCGGACATTACCAATGTAATAGTGCAATGAAAATTGCAAAAATTTTGAAAAAGAATCCTCGTGACATAGCTCAGATCATTATTGATTTTATTGATCCGTTGTCCGTCGAAGGTGATTTGATGATTGTGAAGATGGATATTGCAGGTCCCGGTTTTATCAATATTCATATTGGTCCTACCTTTTTATCAAAAGATTTGAACCATGCATTAAATTCCGAGCATTTAGGGGTTTCTTTAGCTCCTTGTCCGAAAAGAGTTATTGTCGAATTTTCTTCACCGAATATTGCGAAAGAGTTACATGTAGGACATTTGCGTTCAACGATTATTGGAGATTGTATCGCACGCGTTTTTGAATTTATGGGACATGATGTCTTGCGTTTGAATCATATCGGCGATTGGGGAACTCAATTTGGTATGTTGATTAATTATTTAAAAAAATATCAGCCGAGAATTATTACAGGGGACAAAGAATCTGATTTGTCTGAACTGACCAATTGGTATAAAGATGCTAAAAAACATTTCGATGAAGATGAGGAATTTAAAAAAGAGTCCCAACTTGAGGTTGTGAATTTACAAGGTGGTCAAGAAGAAGCTTTGCTTGTTTGGAAAATTATTTGTGATATTTCTAGAAAAGCTTTTGAAGAAATTTATGGATTATTGGATGTTAAAATTGTTGAAAGAGGTGAATCCTTTTATAACCCTGAACTTCCTAAAATAGTAGAAGATTTAGAGAAAAAGAATGTAATCACTGTTTCAGATGGTGCTAAATGTATTTTTCTTGAAGGTTATAAAAATCGTGAGGGGAATCCTCTTCCTGTTATGGTTCAGAAATCTGATGGGGGATATAACTATGATACTACCGATATTGCAGGATTCAAACAACGTATAGAAGATGAAAAAGCGGATCGAATCATTATTGTAACAGATGCAGGTCAAAGTCTTCATTTCAAGATGATTTATGATGCAGTGGTTAAAGCAAATTATTTGGATCCTAAAAAAGTGCGTTTTGATCATGTTCCTTTTGGTCTTGTATTAGGACCTGATGGGAAGAAATTTAAGACAAGATCAGGAGAAACTGAAAAATTAATTGATTTGTTAAGTACAGCTGTTACTAAGGCAAGCGAGATACTTAAAGAAAAAATGGAAGGGATATCTGATGAAGAAGCGATTAATCTTGGAAAAATTTTAGGTATTGATGCAATTAAATATGCTGATTTATCTTCCCATCGTGTTAAGGATTATGTTTTTAGTTACGATAAAATGTTGAAATTCGAAGGAAATACAGCGGCCTTTTTATTGTATGCTTATGTTCGTATACAAGGGATAAAACGTAAGAAAAATATCGATATCAATGAATTGATTCAGCATACCCACATAGAATTAGAGCATCCTTCAGAAGTGACTTTGGGTCTTCATTTAAGACGTTTTGGCGAGATTTTGGAAGCTGTAGAGCAAGAACTTCTTCCAAATCGTTTAAGTGATTATTTGTATACTTTAGCAGAAAAATATAATGCGTTTTTTAGAGATTGTCGTGTTGTTGGTGATGAAAAGGAATCGCAAAGACTTGCTTTAAGTGAATTGACAGGTCGTATTCTGAAAAAAGGCTTGGAGCTTTTAGGGTTACAAGTCATGGATCGCATGTAATCTTTTTAAGCTCTTTCAGGATTGAAAGAGCTTAATTTTTAATTATTTCTGTTTTGTTTTTCTCGAATGGAATTTCCTGCACATATTTTGGAACAGCATATCCAGGTAGAGATTCTTTTAATTTTTTATGTATTTCTAAACCGATTTCCTTTGGTACATAAAAATGGTGACTTCCTTCTACTTGATCTAGTTGATGAAGATAGTAGGGGATGATTTTATGATTAATTAGCGTTTCAAAAAGGCTTTTCAAATCTTCATAAGAATCATTAATTCCTTTTAACAGAACTGTTTGGGTCATTATTGGAATTTGAATGTTTTGTAGTTTTCGAATTGCATGAAGTACTTTTTCATCTAATTCATCCACATGATTGGTATGCAAAATAAAAAAAATGGGTTTGGAACAGTTTTGAAAAATAGTGATTAGTTTTTCTGAAATTCTTGAAGGAACACCAATAATATATCTTGAATGAATTCGAATTCTTTGAATGTGAGGAATTTCTTCGATAGCTTCAAATAATTTTTCTAGGGTGCTATCCAATAAGGATAAGGGATCTCCTCCGCTTAAAATTAATTCTGAGATGGAAGGAGTTTCTTTTAAATATTTTATTTCTTCATCAAATTTGTCATAATTTTCAGAATGTTTGAAAAATTTTCTAAAGCAAAATCTGCAATGCATTGCACAATTATTGGAACAAAGCAGTAATGCTCTTCCAAAATATTTATGAAGAATTTTTCCTTTTTGAAATTGATGATCTTCAACAGGATGTTTTACAAAACCATGATGAGAAATTGTTTCTTCTTCAGAAAAACAAAATTGTTTTTCTAAAGCAGAACTTCCTTTACTGATTTTATTTTGAATATGGGAAGGTATGAATTCTTTAAAAGGCATAAAAACACATCAAATAACAATTAATGATCTAAGATAATAATATTTGATGTTTTTTTTGGTTATTAATTTAATTATTTGAGGTGGTTAATTCTTGATCTTTAGTGATGTTTTCTGTTTTAACTCTTTCAATATTAGCGCCTAATGATTTGAGTTTGCTGACGAAATTATCATATCCTCGATCTAGGAAATCCACCTTTTCGATAGTGGATAAATTATTTGCGGTAAGAGCTGCGATTACGTAGGCAAACCCAGCACGAAGATCTGGAATTGCAAAATCATGTGCTTTTAAAGGAGTAGGCCCTTTGATAATCATGGAATGGGGATGGTTCATAAAAGCATAACGACAATTTTTTTGTCCTAGGCAGGAATTGAATAGATTTGTGTCAGCTCCCATTTTGTTGAGCATTTTGGTATATCCAAAACGATTTTCATATACAGTTTCATGAATGATGGATGTTCCTTTTACTTGAGTGAGCATTGCTCCAAATGGCTGTTGCCAATCTGTCATAAAGCCTGGATGTACATCGGTTTCAATAGAGAGATTTCCTTCAAGAGGTTGCTTATAAAAAAAACGGATCCCTTGTTCTTGAATTTGAACACCTGCTTTAATTTTTTTAAGTTGGAAAATAAAAGGAATTAATAATTGAGGATCGGCATTTTTTATAAATACGTCTCCTTTAGTTGCTAAAGCTGCGCAAGCATAGGAAACAATTTCGTTTCTATCGGGGATAATAGTGTGGGTAGTTTCTTCAAATTCATCTGAATATTCGATTTGAATTGTTTGATGTGAGTCCACAGTTATGTTACAGCCCATTTTTTGTAAAAAGATAATAAGGTCTACAATTTCTGGTTCGATAGCAGCGTTTTGGATAATTGTTTTTCCTTTTGCAGCAAGGGCTGCGAAAATAATGTTTTCGGTTGCTCCGACGGATGGGTAGCGAAGTTTTATTAAAGTTCCATTTAGTCCTTGTTTTGCTTCTGCAAGATAAACAGAATTTTTAGTCCCTGGTTGGTATTCAATATTAGCACCAAGTTTTTTTAAAGCTTCAAGGTGAATATCAAGAGGTCTATTTCCAAGTTGATCTCCTCCAACAGTTGGCACAGAAATGAGTTGATTTGTTCTGTTTAAAAGAGCTCCAATCATTAGTATGGGAATACGGTTAGCTCCAGAAAAACGATGAGATAGAAATGTTGATTTGAGTTCTTTGGTTTGGATTTCAACAATCTTATTTTCTTTATCCCAAACAACTTCGGAACCAATTTCTTTGCATAGCTCTAAAGTGATGGCAACATCAAAAATATTTGGAACATTGTGAAAAATGCATTTTTTATTTGAGATGATTGAAGCTACGAGTAATTTCGTTGTAGCATTTTTTGCTCCAGAGGCTGTAATAGTTCCTCTTAGAGGTGTTCCTCCGATAATATGCAACTTTTCGTTCATGTTGGTTCCTAATTTTTTTCAATAGCATACATTACTTAAAAAGAGAAAAAAAGGATTTTATTTTCAATGCTGTTTTGGCAGAATATGATTAAACATACCAAACCTTGAAAGGAATTATAATGAAGCAATATAAAACAGGCTTAGGACAAGATAGCCACCGTTTTTTATCTGAGGAAACAACAAAGCCATGTATTATTGGAGGAGT
>DAOTHK010000037.1:0-10368 GCA_035447625.1 Chlamydiales bacterium | reverse complement strand
GATCTGAAGAATAAATAAACTTACTTTGCACAAATAATTTTATGCATTTTTTCAGCAATATAAACTATTAGAAACTGTAACATTTTTTTCTCCATTTTTTAAAAATTTTTGGAAATTATTATAAATATTATCTTGTATTGATTCATCCAAATCTATTAATCCAGAACTATGATTTTGAGAATACAGGGCTTGATAAATAGCCCCCATAATTAAAGCTCGAGTCAATTGAATTTTTTCAGGAGCCACAGAATGTGTTTCTCCTGTAAAATTAACGGGAAAACCGCTATTCATTAATGTTTTATTACTAGTTTTGATATGTTTATGACAAATAGTTGTTTGAGGTTCATGTTTTCTTATATGAACAGAATCAAATTCACGATCAGTAGATGAAGCGCTTATTAAAATACAATCTTTCTTTATGTATTTATGAAAATGTTCAGGAATGCTTGTAGTTCCTGTACACCCAATAATGCAAGATGCTTTTGAAATCCCTTTTTTTAGTTCGTCGTAATATGTATCTGGATCGCTGAACTCTTTTTTATCTATCGCTTGAACCTTAAATTTTTTGTTAGATAATTTCTCAAATAATGATGTACCAATAATCCCCTTTCCAATAATTAAGATATTCCCTTGAAAATCCTTAAGAGCCGAGTAAATTTGATTTTCTAATGCTTCAACGATAAAGGGGGTTTCATGTTTTAATTTTAAATTTGATCTAGCTATATTGATTATTGGAAATGATATTTTATTTGATTTTAAAATATTATAACCAGAACTTGTCTGCTCAATTCCTATCATAGGAATATTTATTTTATCACTAAAATGAGTAGCTATCATATGAATTAAAGCTCCACCATCATCCAAAATGATTAGTCTTTTAGATTGTTTTTGAATAGCTTCAAATTGTTGTTTTAAGAAAGAAAATAAATATTCTTCAAAAAGGTCATCATAAGATTGATGAGAATCAAACTGAATACTAGAAGGAGATACAAACATTCCTCTTTCAGACATTTTTTTTAATGTTTGTGGACATGTAGAATAACATTTTCCTATTAAGGCTACTTTATTTGGCTTCAAACCTTTTTGAATTAAAGCTTCAAACATCAAATGCGTCGATCCAAGTAAATGCTGTACTCCGATTAGTGCACAATTCTCTAAAACTTCTTGTTCAAAAAGATTAGCCATATAATCTATCAACGGCAATCTTTCTTGCATATTAGCTCACATAAATTTAGTTATATTGTTAATATTATATAAAAATTATTTTAAAATCAAGTTAATTTATACATCTATTTTAAGCAAATCACCTTCTAATAATCAATCAAACATAGAGAAGTTTTACTTATCTCTCTAAACAACATAAACTTAAATGCTTTCTAAATGTTAGTTTTCTAAAGCAAAAAAATCATTTTTAAAAAAATAATGTTTTAAATTATATGAAAATTAAAGGCACAGGTTTGCAAAATCTAATCCTCAAATAACACCTTAATTTGCTTTTTTATGGATAAAAAAATGATTCAATCTAGAAAACGAGAAAAAACCTTCAAAATAATTAGCATAGTCTTCCTTGCTCTTTTAATTCCTTTCAGTGGTTTTCTGGGATATCTAATCAATGGACTTACAGGAATGGGAGTAGGTTTAATTGCATCTATTGCATTGATAAAACTCATTCATTTAGACATTCAACAAGAAAGAAGAAGTATCAAAAAATAAAATTCGGAAAGAGAGGGATTCGAACCCTCGATACCCTTGCGGGTATGCATCCTTAGCAGGGATGTGCTTTCGGCCACTCAGCCATCTTTCCGAAATGAATTATGAGCAATCATAAAGACTTTGATGTTTTTTTTCCAATCCAAAGATTAATGAACATGAAAGCTATTTGATAATTTTTGACCATTTAAGGCATTCCATTGGGTCGTCATCTGCGATCCGTCTGGGTTTTGCACAATAATACTATAGACAGGGAGATAGATTTCAGTAGTCTTTCTGATTGCGAAATCGTTACCGAATGCGGATTTGGCAATCATTTCAATTTGAGAAGGTCTGAATCGTCTAGCAATTTTTTTTGCATGTTTTGTGGGTTTTGTAACAAGCCATTGATCAAGTTTGGTTTCAGGTTTTACTTGCATCTTTGGAGATTGGAGGTGGAGTCTGTATGTATTTCCTTTTTGCACGATGAGATTTTTTTTGCGGCAACTTTCGACCCAGATATCTAAAATTTCATTTTCAACGCTAAGCATTTCAGAAAGAGTTTCTCTATCAGCGCTTCCTCCTTTTGAGGCAAGGGCATTGATAAATTTAAAATCATTTTTATCAGCACCAGCTGATAGGCAATCTGTGAAACCATGAGTTTTTTCCCAAGTGGTGGTATTGATAACCATTTCACCGTCAGTCAAACTCCATAAAATGACGCCTTCACCAGTCTTGTCGGCAGTCTGAGAATATTTTACTTCCATAAGAAGATAAGGATGGAATCTTAAATCAGGCTCTAGAAAAGAATGCTCGGAATCTTTCAAAAGATCTCTTTTATGTCTTTCCATAATCGCTTGAGCACTATGTCTGATTTCTAGAGTATGTAATTTTCCTGCTAATAAATCGGATGTTACACCTCTTACTTCTGGAACATTTTGCCATGTCCAAAATAGAGATGCTGCAAGTAGTATTGTTGTTAAAATAAAACTTAAGTAACGCATCCTTAAACTCCTCGAAAATATCCTATTTTCTTATAGTAGCGAAAAGAAGTTATTCTTTCATAGACAAAAGAAACTCAGCGTTGCTATTTGTTTTCTTTAAACGGCCTAAAAGTAGTTTCATGGCATCGACAGAAGTTAAATCTGCAAGAGCTTGGCGTAATTTGAAAATCTTTTCAAGTTCTTGAGGATGATAGAGAAGATCTTCTTTTCTGGTTCCACTTTTAATAACATCAATTGCTGGATAAATTCTGCGATCTGCAAGTCTTCTATCCAAGACTAGTTCCATGTTTCCAGTACCTTTGAATTCTTCAAAAATGACCTCATCCATTCTGGAGCCTGTTTCAATAAGGGCTGTGGCAATAATTGTTAAAGATCCACCTTGTTCGATATTTCTGGCGGCTCCGAAAAAGCGCTTTGGTTTGTGTAGGGCGTTTGCATCGATACCACCGGTAAGAATTTTTCCTGAATGAGGTTGTACGGTATTGTAAGCTCTAGCAAGTCTTGTTAGTGAATCGAGGAGGATAACAACATCTTTACCGCATTCTACAAGACGTTTTGCTTTTTCAATAGCCATGTCCGCAATTTGAACGTGTCTTTCTGGTGGTTCATCAAAAGTGGAAGAAATTACTTCTCCTTTTACAGAGCGAATCATGTCGGTGACCTCTTCAGGTCTTTCATCGATTAGCAAAATAATTTGATAAACATTTGGATTGTTAACTTCGATTGCGTTGGCAATATTTTGCATGAGGATTGTTTTACCAGATTTTGGAGGAGAAACGATCATAGCTCTTTGTCCTTTTCCGATAGGAGCTGCTAGATCCAATACTCGTGTCGACATTTTTTCTTTGCCGGTTTCCATAATCAGTCTTGACTCAGGGTATAATGGTGTAAGGTTTTCAAACAAAACACGGTCTTTGATATCTTCAAAAGTCTTTTCATTAATTAGTTCAACTTTTTGAAGGGCAAAATATTTTTCTTTTTCACGAGGAGGGCGCAAAGGACCTGAAATAGTATCTCCTTTTCTTAAACCAAATCGACGAATCTGAATGGGTGATACGTAAATATCTTCGGCAGAAGAAAGATAGTTATAGTTAGGAGAGCGCAAAAAGCCAAATCCATCAGGAAGAATTTCCAATACCCCATCTCCGTAAAGAACTTCTCCAGGAGTCATGGAAAGTTTTTTAACAACTTCAAAAACAATTTGTGATTTGGATAAAGAACCTACCATGGAAAGACCTATTTGCTTTGCAAATTTTGTCAGATCTTCAATAGACATTCTTTGTAGTTTGGATACTCTTGTAATATTTCTTTTGATAGGAGGAGGAGGTAAAATATCTGTTTGTTTTTCTTCATGATTTTCAGGTATAGGAAGGTTTTCTTCAGGGAATTCGGGGCGGGGGGAGATGTGTTTTTTTTCATTTTTGTTATAAGAACGCATACGTTTTTTCGGTTTGTTTTTGTCTGAGGGATGAGTGTTTGAAGGTGTATTTTCTTTTTCTGACATTGTTTTATGGTCTCCTTAGAGGTTTTTAGCTCTTTTTGATAAGATCAAAAATTTTGGTTACTTGTTGCTCCAAATCATTTTTTGAGAAATCATTTTCTATAATATAGGTGGCCTTATCCGATATTTTTTCTGGCGGTAATTGCAAAAGTATACGTTTATCAAAATCTTTTTTTAAATATCTTTTTTTTGCCAAAGTTTCTTTGCAGGTCATTAAAATAATTTCATCGAATAGCTTTTCTTGATGAATTTCAAAAAGTAGAGGCATTTCCACAACAAACATGGGATAAGGTTTGTTTTTTTCCTTATTATAACATTCTTTAATATACTGTAATAAATAAGGATGAATTATTTCCTCTAGCTTTCTGAGCTTTTTTTCATCGTTAAACACGAGGTTAGAAAGCTTTTCTTTATTTAATTTCCCCTTTTCAAATACATGAAACCCATCTTTTTCAAGTTCTTTTTGTATGGAAAAATTAGGATAAAGATGTTGATGAATTATTTCATCAGCACTGAGGACAAATGCTCCTAATTTTTTGAAAATCTTTAGAGCAGATGTTTTACCAGATGCTAAATTGCCTGTAATTGCAACTTTCTTCAAAGTTAACATTCTCCCCAATTTTTTCCAACACTAATATCTACCTCTAGAGGGACAGCCAATTTGAATGCATTGGTCATTTTTGATTCAATAATTTTTTTGAATTGAGGGATTTCGCTGTCGGGAACTTCAAAAATTAATTCATCGTGAATTTGTAGAACCAAGAAACCTTCTAGATTTTTTTTTGTAATTTCATGATCAATATCAATCATGGCTTTTTTGATAATATCAGCTGCCGTTCCCTGTAATGGAGTGTTGATGGCAAGTCTTTCAGCTGCTGCTCGAATGTGGGGATTCTTATTATGAATATCATTGATAGGTCGAAGTCTTCCAAAAAGGGTGGTTGTCACGCCTGTTTTTTTTGCTTCTTCTATCATTTGATCAATCCAATCTTTGATGGTTGGATATTTTTCAAAATAAGCTTCGATGAATTCTTTAGCTTTTCTATGGGAAATATTTAAATTTTCTGAAAGGCCGTATGCTCCTTGGCCATAGAGAATTCCAAAATTAACAGCTTTTGCTTGTCTTCTCATTTGAGAGGTGACTTCTTTTTTGGGTACTTCGAAAATCGTGCTGGCTGTATGGGTATGAATATCCTCGCCTTTTTTGAAGGCTTCAATAAGGTCTTTGTCTTTACTGAAGTGCGCTAAAATTCTTAGCTCAATTTGAGAATAGTCTGCAGAGATAAAACTCCAACCTCTTTTTTGAGGAACAAAAGCTTCTCGGATTTCTTTGCCTTCTTTGGATTTGATAGGAATGTTTTGCAAGTTGGGGTCCTGGCAGGAAAGTCTACCGGTTGCTGTAATCGATTGATTGAAGGTGGGATGGATACGACTTGTTTCTTCATTAATTTGTTTGGGAAGAGCATCGATATAGGTAGAAATTAGTTTTTGTGCAGTCCTATAATCCAAGATATGTTCGATGATGGGGGCTTCATTTTTGAGCTTTTCTAAAACTTGTGCTCCAGTAGAATATTCGGTTTTTTTTCTTCCAGGCATCGCAAGCTCTAATTTTTCAAAAAGAATTTTTGAAAGCTGTTTTGGTGAATTGATATTAAATTCTTCTCCCGCCTCTGTATAGATTTTGTGTTCAATTTTTTTGACTTCAGCTTTTAAGTGTTTGGACATGGTTTCGAATTTTTTTAAATCAATATAGATACCGTTTTTTTCCATTTTAGCCAAAACAGGAATCAGGGGAATCTCCATATTATAAAGAATATCTTCAAGTTTGTTTTTTTCGATGATTTTTTCGAACTTTTCCTTGATGCGTAAAGTATAATCTACATCTTCGCAGCAGTATTCAGTCACTTCTTCGATAGGGACTTCTGACATGGGAATATTTTTTTTCCCTTTTTTTGTTAGGTCGCTAAAAGCAATTTTCTTTTTAGAAAAAAGTTCAAGAGTGATTTGATCTAAATTATGTCGACGATTTTGAGGGTTGATTAGATAGGAAGCAAGTAGTGTGTCAAATGATATATTAGAAATTTCCAATCCTTTATTAAGTAAAACATGGTAATCGAATTTAAGATTGTGTCCGAAAAAACTTGTTTTAGAAGATAAGATTTTTTTAAGGAAGTTTAGAATAATTTTCTCATCTAAATCTCCATTCAAAGGTACGTAATAAGCGGATTTCTTTTCAAAGCAAAAACCAATGCCTACAAGAGCATCTTCCATAAAGGATAAAGAATCTGTTTCTGTATCGATGCAAACTTCTTTTTCTTTTAAGATTTTTTTTTCGAGCTCTTGGAGTTTTTCTTCAGAATCGATTAAATGATAAGCATGTTTTTCTGTTGAAACTTCTCCTTTTTCAGTATTTTCCGATGTTTCTTGAGAAGCTATTTCTTTTAGAAGAGAGTTGAATTTCATCTGTTTATAAAATTCCGCCAACTCTTCTGTGTTTGTTTCTTTAATTTTGTAATCTTCCAATTTGTCTGGAATTTGATCAGTGATATTCAATGTTGCTAGTTTTTTTGATAAAAGAGCTATGTCTTTTTCTTTGATTAACGTTTCCTGTTTTTTTGCTCCTTTTACTTTTTCAGGATTATTGAGAATTTCTTCAAGAGATCCAAACTCACTGAGTAAAGAGGCGGCTGTCTTAGGCCCGAAGCCGGAAAGCCCCGGAATGTTGTCTGACTTATCTCCCATGATGGCAAGAAGATCCAGCATTTGTTCGGGAGGAACGCCATATTTATTGATAACTTCTTCTCGGTCGATAATGAGATTGTCTTTGTGAACATTTAAACCGAATATATGACTGTCAACCAATTGATAAAGATCCTTATCTGTTGTGCATAGATAGACCTCAAGATCCTTTTTACGTGCCCATTTTGCAATGGAGGCCATTGTGTCATCGGCTTCAATTCCTGGAATAGAAATTGTTGGAAGACCGGTTAACTCACAATACTTGTAGGTAAGTTCGAACTGAGGAAATAAATCTTCCGGGGCTCCTTTTCTATGCATCTTATAGTCTGCATAATGTATTTGTCTGGATTTTTTATTATCGGGTCCATCGAAAACGATCATGAGATAATCGGGAGACATTTCTCTTTGAAGTTTTTCTATTGTCCGAATAAACCCATATAAAGCACTTGTAGATTGACCTTCATTATTAGTCATTGGGCCGATGGCATAATAAGAACGGAAGAGGTAGTTGACGGCATCAACGATATAAATTTTTTTCATTTTTTATCTCATTATTGTTTTGGATCAAAAAGATATAAAAAGGGAAAATCTAGATCTTTTTTTGTATCGTTTAATTCAAAAGAATGTTTGATCTTTCCTTTTGATAGGTGGGAGCAGCTTTCAATAAAGTTTGTAAATATTTTTCGCATGGGTTTCATTTCAACAATTTGATAAGGCTTATCAGTGTCGATATTTGCTGCAATGAGCAATTCTTTTAATGCATCTTGATAACTTGGACTAATTTCATCGATATATCCATATTGCATTGCTTGAGGAGCTGGAAATACATGGGCTCCATATTCTTCGATTAGCTTTTCTTTGCTAAGTGCAGGTCTTGCGGCAACAACAATGTCTACAAATTTGTCATAGTAATATTTTGTGATGTTGATAAGGGATTGATCTTCATTTTCTTTCCATTTTCTAAAAGGGCTTAAAAGATCTTTGTCTTTTCCTTGAGTAATTGTTCTTGATTCGATGTCATATTTTTCTAAAAATTTCGAAACATTGAAATAAGGACCGTATAGAACTCCCACAGAACCGATGATAGAAACGGAAGAGGCATAAATTTTATCTGTGCTAGAAGCTATATACATTCCTCCTGAAGCACAAACTCCGTTGATATAACCATATACAGGGATATTAGTCTTTTCTTTAAATGCTTTAATCAGACAATAAATTGTATCTGAATCAATAACAGTGCCTCCAGGTGTATTTAAGTGTAACATGATTCCTTTAATTCTTTTTGTAGAAAGGAATTTTTGAGCATCCATAATTTCATCTGCGATGGTGTGATAATTTAAGTCGTTCGTTCCAATCGGTCCGTGAATTTTTATTTCTAAAATTACAGGTGCTGTTTGAGAAACAAGTTTTGTCTTTCCTTTAAGGTCGGGCAAAATAGTCATTTTTGTTTTTTTGGATCGGATATCTGTATCGCTTGTTAGAAGCATTGATCCGATAATTCCTATAAAAAGAGCGATAAAAAAACCTAAAGTACCTAAAAATGATTTAAAGAGTGATCTTATGCCTGCGACAAAAATTGATTCTTTCTGAAATTCCATGAGTGGATCCTTTTTTTTGTTTTTTTGATGTTACATTTGTATAATAATTTCATGAAAGGACAAGTTGCATCAAATTTTGCATCTAAGTATTTTGAAAAAAAGCGATAAGGGTATTTTATGAATCATTTTTCTCTATTAACAAAGGACAATCTTTGGATATTAAATTCAGCGATTTCTCTTATAATTTTAGCTTTGTTAATTTTTATGGCATCACTAATTAGAGACAAAATTGCAAAGAAAACAGAGCAGTCATGGAAAAAAAGAATTATTGAACGTTCGTTTATGCCATTTATTCTTTTCATTTGTACTTTAGTTTTTGGATATATTTTTCATCAAATTAATCAACGTTTTTCTGTGCCACTTTTGCAAAGTTATTTTGATCCTTTAAGAAATTCTCTTCTGGTTATTTCATTTGTTCTTTTGATTTTTCGGTTTAAAGCTGAATTTCAAGCTCATCTTTACAAGAGGATTGTTTTAAAAAAGAAAATGCTTCGATCAACTTTTGAGTTTATTGGAAAAATGGTGTCTATTGTGATTTTCTTTATATCTTTGTTGTTTGTCTTACAAATTTTAGGCATCAATATCATGCCACTTGTGGCTTTTGGAGGGGTGGGTGCAGCAGCTCTTGGTTTTGCGGCAAAAGATGTTATCGCAAATTTTTTCAGTGGTTTTATGTTGCATATTACAAGACCTTTTCATATCGGTGATTATGTAGAGCTACCCCATTCTTCGATTAATGGTATTGTAGAAGATATTGGATGGTATTTGACTTGTATTAAAGATTTAGAAAAAACTCCGATTTATGTTCCTAATAATATGTTTTCAACAGCTTTGATTCGAAATTTTACAAGAAGGACTCATCGTAGAATTGAAGAAGCTTTATCTGTTCGCTATGAAGATATAGATCAATTGCCAAAAGTTCTAAGCGAAATCAAAGCTTATTTGGCAAAGCATCCTGGAATAGATCAAAATGAATCTATTTATGTGAATTTTTCATCATATAAGGATTATTTTTTAGAATTCATATTGAAAGCATATACAGTAGCATCGGATTATGCAGGCTTTATGAAAGTAAAAGAAGAAGTATTATTTGAAGTTCATCAAATTTTGAAAAGACATGGTGCTGATTTTCCTTTCCCTACGACAACTGTATTATTGGAAAATAAGCCTTGATTAAGAAGTTTTTCTATTTCTTAGAAAAAGCTCTATTAAAGCAAAAATACCTAAGAAGATAAAAATTGAATAAATAAACCAAGGAAATTGATAGCCTAAGGTTAGGCCCATTAAAATTCCGAATTGACCTGCTGTGGTAACTTTTCCCCAAAAGATTGCTTTTATTTGAAGCTTTTTCCATTCCTTATTTAGTAGTAGATAAAAAGTAAAAAGCATTATGGCAAAATCTCTAGAAAGCATCATAAGTGCTTGAGAAAAATGTATAGCTCCCTCGTTTAGAAAAATACATAGAAGGAAAATGAAAAAGAATTTATCCATAATAGGATCTAGAAGAGTCCCAATTTTGGAAACAGTTTTGCTTTTACGGGCAAAAAAACCATCGAAAGCATCTGTTAATATTCCTAAAGTTAAAGCAATTATTCTTACTGTAATATTTTTTTTTAAGAAAAGGAGGGCTAAAGGGCCTCTTGCAATTGTTAAAATATTGGATATCGTAAACACAAAAATTGTTTTTCACCATTAGTTAATATTTAATGCTAGCGTCTTTGAGAATTTTTTTGTAGCCACTTTTTTACAATAGGGCTTTTCAATAGAAAAATAATTATTTTAAATAGCGTCTTTTTCTTTTTTTGTTTTTCTATAAAAGATAATTAAGATGCTGATA
>DAOTHK010000036.1:0-10387 GCA_035447625.1 Chlamydiales bacterium | reverse complement strand
GATAAGGCATTGGAGCGATATAAAATCGCCATGTCTTCCCATTTATATCCTTTTTCTTTTAGTTTGATCATTCGGTCTATAACGCCCTGGGCTTCGTCAACATCTTTAGGAGCGTTGAATAAATGGATTTTTTGATCTTCTTTTTTTGAGGAAAATAATCTTTTTTGATGTCTTGTTTTATTATGAGATATGACATGGTTTGCAGCGTGCAATATAGTTGGATAAGAACGATAATTTTCTTCTAATTTGATGAAAGAATCTGCTTTGAATTCCAAAATATGTTTAACATCTGCACCTCTCCATCCATAAATAGATTGATCATCGTCACCTACGACAAATAAATTATTGTGGGATTTTGAGATAGCTTCAGCAATTTGATATTGAATATTGTTCGTGTCTTGATATTCATCAATCATGATGTATTGATAAAGATTTTGATATTCTTCAGCAACCTCCTTATGGGTGTTTAGTAGTTTTGCGGTCAGGCTTAAAATGCTGTCAAAATCTAAAGCGTTATAGGATTTTAAAGAATTGTCGTAACGTTCAAAAATTTCTTGCAGGTTTTTTTCTTTTTTTTTGTCTGTATCGTCAATTAGTTCGTTGTAATGCATTCCTTTATTTTTAAAATCGGAAAATAAAGAAAGAAGATCCTGGGGGTGTGGAAGCGTTTTGTCGTCATATTCTTCAACAATTTGTTTTAAAATACGTAAATTATCTTTTTCATCATAGATTGAAAAAGCTTTTGTGTAACCAAGTTTGGCAATGTGCTTGCGAAGAATTTTAACGCAAAAACTATGAAAAGTTGAAAGGGTGACTTTTTTAGCTAAGGCTGGATTGATGAGTTTTGCAATTCTTTGTTGCATCTCTTTTGCAGCTTTATTTGTGAAAGTCAATCCTAAAATATTTTCTGGCTTTACTCCTGTTCGGAGTAGGTGAGCTATGCGGTATGTGATTACGCGTGTTTTTCCTGAGCCTGCGCCGGCAAGTACTAATACTCTTCCTTTAGTTGTTTGTACTGCTTGTTGCTGGGGCTTGTTCAGGAGGGTGCTCATAATTCTTAACTAACTTTAAAAACTCTTCTTTTAAATCTTGATGATTGGCTTTTCTAGCATCTGAACGGGGCAAAACATGATAAGCCCATCCATCCATATAAATATGTTTGTTTGTTCTGAAGATTTCGCGAATTGCTCTTTTAAATTTATTTCTTTGAACCGAATTTCCATATTTTCTTGAAACAGACAACCCTATTTTTGTGTGCATAGTAGAAAAATTGGGAAATACGTCAATACATAGATATTTCCCAACTAAACGATTTCTCTGTTTTATCAGAGCGATAAATTCCTTCTTTTTAAGAAGACGATGGTTCTTATGAAAAGCGTTGCTTATGCTGATAGAACCTTTCTTCCGTGTCGTCTGCGACGGTTGATTAATTTGCGACCGTTTGTAGTTTTCATTCTGGCACGAAAACCAAGAGTCTTTTTTCGTCTTTTCTTGCTTGGTTGGTATGTTCTTTTCATTGTTCACTTTCTTAAAATTGTTTTTAATAACGGGAACCATCATAGCGTTTTTTGAAAAAATCTTCAAGATCGAATTGAAAAGAATTCAAAGCCTTGCTATAAATGATGATTCAAATTGAAACGAAATAGGTGACATTACAATGAAATGTAAAGCATCAGTGAAGGCAGATCCTTCTAAAGGTGATAAAATTGTTCGCAGAAAGGGACGTCTTTATGTGATCAATAAGAAAGATCCGAATAGAAAGCAAAGACAAAAAGGCCCAGCTCGAAAAAAATAAGGATAAGAAATGGCAAGAAAAGCATTAATTGAAAAAGAAAAGAAAAGAGACTCCTTGACTCAGCGTTACTGGGAGAAGAGACAGGCTCTTAAAAAAATTATTTTAGATGAAGCGACTAGTGAAGAAGCTAGAGAAGAAGCAATTATCAAATTAAATAAACTTCCTAAGAATTCTTCTC
Source organism: Chlamydiales bacterium (assembly GCA_035447625.1). Taxonomy (GTDB): domain Bacteria; phylum Chlamydiota; class Chlamydiia; order Chlamydiales; family SM23-39; genus DAOTHK01. The sequence goes on along the minus strand of DAOTHK010000036.1, from coordinate 8,414 downwards.
CTATCAGAAGAAGAAACCGTTGCGCAATCACAGGTAGACCACGCGGATATCTAAGAAAATTTAAAATGTCTCGTTTATGCTTTAGAGAAAGAGCTTCTGAAGGAATTATTCCTGGAACTTTCAAAGCTAGCTGGTAATCCCTGCAAGTTATAATTTTTAGGTGTTTAAATATTTTTTAAACACCTTTTTTCTTTTTGTAATAAATTTTTTATTTCATCAGTTCGCTGACTTTTTTCCATTGATCCATTGCTTCATTCCAAACGTATGTGGAAATAGAGATGGCTTTTTCTTGATATAACGACTGAAGTCTTTGAAAGCTTAAAGGTCCTTTTTGCTGTTTTTCAGAATCAACGTAATACCAAAGCTTATCTTTGTTTGGAATGTTAAGAAGAGGAATAGGCTTTTTGTGAATTAAAGATGAGTTTTGTCTTTTTTTGCTTAAAAGCAAAATAATCAATCCTATCCATCCAAAGAGAAATCCAATCCAAAACCATGTTTTGGGATTTTTATTTTTCTTGAGAGCAAAATTTTTGCAGAAATAGGCAATGGTCAGCGAGTATAAAAATACATAAATAATATAAAAGATATTTTGATCCATAAAGAGTGCTTTCAAATTTGTTTCATATCTATTTTATCTTGAATCAGATCCTTGTACAAGGAAAATGATTTTTGAAATTATTTTTATAGTGTTTTCTGTGATTTAAATTGATATATAAGGCCTTTTATTCTTGTGCATTTGAATTGTTTAGGAATATAGTGTATGAAATCAATCATTTTAGGAGGAAAGATATGACTGAAGAAACATTTACTAAAATTGATTCTAAAGAAATTGAACTTCCAGACACAATATATTCTCGTGATATTGAAGGAAGAGTTTTTCAAGGAATAGTGTTACAGACTCTTGCTAAAATTTATGGGATTTCTTTGCTTGGAGGAACTCTTATTGATAATTTGCTTGGAAGAGATGTTTCCGAAAGAATTAAAGGAATCACTGTAGAGCAGGATTTGAAAAAGCATTCAGTATTTATTCGTGTGGAAGTTAATATAGAATATGGAATTTCAATTCCGGCAAAAGCTGAAGAGATTCAATCTAAAATATTAGAGGAAATTAGTAATTTAACCGGTTTGCATGTTTCATGTGTACATGTTGTGTTTAAAAATCTAATCATGAAAAAACCAGAAACCGAAGAAGGCGAGGAGCATTCTCAGTTAATGGAAGAAGTTGAAGAGAATTTGACAGAAGTATAATGAGATTTTTAAAAGGTTTTTTTATTTTTACCTCTTTGATGGGATTTCTTTTCTTTGGTATCGGTTTTTTGATGCTGGGAATCTCTGAAAATTTTCATATGCATGCTCTTTCTTTTGGATTGGAGCATGCTCAGGTTATTAAATTTTTTGGTTTGTTTTTGATTTCTATTTTTTTAGTTTCTGTGGGATTGCTTTATTATTTCCATAGACATCGCTTTTTTGTGATAAAAATGGGTGAAAATAAAGCAAAAGTTGATATCAAACTTATTGAAACTGCCTTGCAAGATTATTTTGTTCGAACTAATATGCAGTTTTCTAAAGTATCTTTGTTATTTAATCAAAAGTTGCAAATTCATCTTGCTATCAGTTCTTTAGAAAAGGAAAATGCGGATTTTCAAAAAGTAGAAGAAGAAGTTTCATCCCTTTTAGAAGGTTTGATCGGTTATCAAAAAGAATTTTTGTTACATCTTGAAATCTATTAATGAAAAAAAATCTAAGATTGCTTGAACGTCTTTATCATTTAAATAAGGTTCTTTTTGAAGCTCTTCTTTTGTAGCCTTTTTTATTTGGGAGATGCTTTTGAAATGAGTCAATAATTTTTGTTTTTTTACTTTTCCAATCCCAGGTATGTTGCTAAGGGTTGAGTCAATTCTTTTGTGAGTCTGTTTTTGTTGGAAGGAAATAGCAAAACGGTGAGCTTCGTCTCTAATTTTTTGTAACAAAAATAAAATAGGGGATTTTCGATCTAAAATAAGAGGTTTTTTTTCATTTGATAAGAGAATTTTTTCCTGTGTCAAACCTTTGTCATGTCTTGCTTCTTCTTTAGAAAGAGCCAGCATGTCGATTGTTGCAATATTGAGATCTTCCATGGTTTTGATAAGCGTGTTGAGTTGGGCTATACCTCCATCGACGATCATAAGGTCTGGCAGACAATTGTTTTCTTTCATTTTTAATAATTGTTTTTTAAGAACAAAGGCCATTGCGGGGCAATCTCCTTTGATGGATTCAGGAATTTTAAAAAGACGATAATTCTTTTTGTCTTCTTTGCCATCTAGAAATGAGATCATTGAAGCGACTGGCAAATAACCTGAGAAATTGGAGATATCGAAACAAATAATTTTTTTCGGAAAATTATTGAGGTTGCAGGTTACTTGAAGCTGTAGTAATTGTTTTTCTAAAAGAGATTCTTTTCTCTTTTGTTGAGAAAAGAGAGCTTCTAAATTTGTTGATGCGGTAGTTAATAATTTTTTCTTAATCCCTTTTAAAGGATGTGTGATATCGAAATTTAATAGCTGAGATAATTCATTTTTTCTTTTTAAGTTGAAAGGAACTACGAGTTGTATGGGAGAAGAAATGTTTGTTTCGTAATTTTGTAAAATAAAGGATTCGACTGTTTCTTCAAGAGTTGATGCAATATTATGAAAGGTATAGTTTTCTGATCCTGTGAGTTTTCCTTGTCTATAGATCATTTTGATAATGATAATGGTTGAATGATCTTTTTTTGCTGCTATTACATCCATGCTTTTATCGGAAATGTTTTCAACAGATTGAAATTGCAATACATGTTCAATTTTTAAAATAAGTTCGTGGATAAGTTTTGCTTTTTCGAATTGAAGATTTTCAGAAAGTCTTTCTCTTTCTTTTATTAAATCTTTTAAAAGTATTTTGTTTTTTCCTTTTAAAAATTGAATCGTGTTTTCGACCATTTGGGAATACTCTTTTTCTGAACAGAGATTGGTGCAGGGAGCCATGCATTTATGCATTTCAAATAAGATGCAGGGGCGTTTTCTGTTTGTAAATTCACTGTCTGAGCATCTTCTTAAAGGGAAAAGCTTTAAAACAAGGTCAAGTGTTTTTTTTGCAGCTTGAGTGTCTGTATATGGACCGAAATAAATGCTTTTGTCATTTTTCTTTTTTTCTTTTAATCGGACAATCGAGATCTTGGGATATCGATGCGTGCTGACTTTTAAAGAAACAAATGTTTTATCATCTTTTAGTAAGATATTATATTTGGGTTGATATTTTTTGATCAGATTGTTTTCTAAAATCAAAGCTTCTTTTTCAGAATTGACTACAATAAAATCAATTTTCGAAATTTGTTTTTTCAATAGCTCTACTTGAAAGCGTTTGTCGGCATCTTTTAAAAAGTATTGTTTGATGCGTTTTTTTAAATTGATTGCTTTTCCAATATAGATGATTTCTTCTTTGTCATTTTTCATTAAATAGACACCGGGATCGGTCGGGAAGGAATCTAAATCAATCATATGACTTGACCATTTCTTGTAATGATTGAAGAAGTTGGATAGCTTCAATGGGTGTTGTCGCATTTAGGTTATAGGATGAAATTTTCTTTTTCAAAAGATCTTCAATAGGTTGGGGAGTAGGCGGAGCAAATAAAGATAGTTGTTGATTTTGTTTTTTCTTTTTAGGCTGTTCTTCTTTCTCTAGTTCTTTTAATTTTTGCGCTGCAATTTGCAAGGCATAACGAGGAACTCCGGCAAGTTTTGCTACATGGATTCCGTAACTTTTATCAGCAATACCTTTTTCAATGCGGTGAAGGAAGGTGATTTCTCCTTCAATTTCTTTTACAGCGATATTGTAGTTGGAAACTTGAGGATAAGTCTTTTCTAGATCGGTTAATTCAAAATAATGGGTGGCAAATAAGGTTTTTGCCTTCTTTCCTTTTTGTTCCAACAAATATTTTATGACGCTATAGGCAATAGCGATACCATCATAGGTGCTGGTTCCTCTTCCAATTTCATCTAGAATAATGAGAGATCGATCGGAGGCATTATTTAATATGTTGGCAGTTTCACTCATTTCTACCATGAATGTTGATTGTCCTCGAGTTAAATCATCGCTTGCTCCGATACGGGTAAATACTTTGTCGACCATTCCAATATGTGCCTTTTTTGCAGGAACAAAGCTTCCGATTTGTGCTAAAATAACGATGAGAGCTACTTGTCTTAGGTAGGTTGATTTACCAGCCATATTGGGCCCTGTGATGAGGTATAGCTGATTTGTGTCGCTTAATGTAGTATCGTTTGGAATGAAGGTTCCTAAGTTCATCTGCGAAGCGATAATGGGATGATAGCCTTCAGTGATTTCAATTTTATGAGAGCTGTCAACACAAGGTTTAATATATTGATGTTTTTTAGCAACTTTGGCAAGACTTGTCAAGGCATCGATACTCGCAATTCCTTTGGCAGTTTCAATAATTTGATGAGAATATTTTAAGATTTCCTCAATAACGGTTTGATAAAGAGATTGTTCTAAAATTTTAATTTTTTCATCGGCCAGTAGGGCTTTTTGTTCGAATTCTTTGAGATCTTCCGTGATAAAACGTTCGGCATTAACCAAAGTTTGTTTTCTGCTAAATGAAGAGGGGACTTTATTTGTTTGCCCATTGCTTACTTCTATATAGTAGCCAAAAATTTTGTTATATTTGATTCTGAGATTTTTTATCTGAGTTTCTTCTCTTAATTGGTTTTGATATTCATTAATAAAATGAACGCTATTCTTTCCAATGTCACGAAGTTCATCAAGCTCTGTATTATAGCCTCGTTTAATGACATTTCCATCGCTTACGCGTATAGGAGGAGAATCGTCAATGCTTGTTTCCAGATAATCTGTTAATTGCTCCAGGTTGATGAGTTCTTTCTGATGTTTTTGAATCAAGGTTCCGGGTATTTTTTCAAGTTCTCTTTTGATTTGAGGGATTGTTTTTAAAGAGACTTTTAATGCAATAAGATCTTTTGGGATAGCAAAGCCACTGATGATTTTCATGATAAGACGCTCAATGTCACGAATAAGAGATAAATTCTCATGTAGTGTTTGGGTGTCAGCTTGTATGAAATTTTCGGTAGCTTCAAGCCTTTCATGAATTTTATTTAAATCCATCAGGGGTTGTTTCACCCAATTTCTTAAAAGGCGACTACCCATAGGAGTGGAGGTTTGATCCAAATGTGAAAGCAATGTTGCATTTTTATTATGGGCATAAAGAGGTTCGATTAGTTCCAGGTTTCTCATACAGGAAAAATCAAGTCCCATATAACCCGAGAGGGATTCTTTTGATATAGCTGTAATATGTTGAAGGCTTTGGTTTAAGTCTTCTTTTACATAGCTGATTAAGGCTCCTGCTGCATTGATTGCAGCAGTAAGTCCTTTTAAACCGAAGCTGTCTAATGAATGAAGTTGAAAATGTTCTATTAAACTTTCGTAGGCATGTTCATAATTGAATCGCCATTTTTCGATGGAAGAATAGGTAAAGGAATAATGGATTTTGAGGTTTTCAAATATATCTAAATGGTCTTTTAAAAATTTTTCTGAAATTAAAAATTCTTTTGCTTTGAGGCGATATAGTTGCGTGATAAGGTCTTTTTTGTTGTCAATTTCAAAAATTTTGAATTCACCTGTTGAAATATCGATAGCTGCAATGCCGAAGGTTTCGCTTACTTGTGCGATTGATAAAAAATAGTTGTTGGCTTTTTCTTCGATGAGATTGGATTCGATGACAGTTCCGGGAGAAATAATTTGTTTGATATCCCTTTTGACGATTCCTTTTGTTTGTTTGGGGTCTTCCATTTGTTCAGCAATGGCGATTTTAAATCCTTTTACAAGTAGCTTGTCGATATAATTGCCACTTGCATGAAAGGGAACTCCACACATAGGAATATCTTGTCTTTTTGTCAGCGTTAAAGATAATTCATTTGAGATGATTTTAGCATCTTCGTAAAAAGCTTCATAAAAATCCCCAAGTCTGAAAAATAATAGGGCATTTTTGGCTTTTTTCTTACAGTAATGCCATTGTTGCATCATGGGAGTGGTTTTTTCTTTTGTCGTCATATTGAATCAAAGGTTTTAATATAATTGTGCCTAATTAGAGCTTGTTTTCTCAAGAGAAAAAATATTGATAAAATGTAATATTGCGAAAAGAGATTTTTGTTTTCAATAAAAATGACTCTTGATAAAATTATGGCCAATTTTATTTGAAAACAGGGAAAAGACCCTTGTCAATTGATTTAAATCAATTTAGAAAAGAATACAATTATCGATTATTCATTGAAGGTATTTATGCGTTTAATGAAAAGGTATTTTTCCTTCGTCTTGTTTTCTTAAAATCTTGTTTTGGGTTTTCTCAATTTCAACATGATAATTCATTTATTACTATCCCTTGGAAAAATTTGGAGAAGAATCAGTGAACTCAAGTAAACTTACCTTTAAAGAATTTTATGAATTGTTTAAGGATCCAATGGAATTGGAAATTTGTTGCGGTCATGAAATATTAGATAAGCGCATTAAAAATTTGGAAGTTCAGCGCCCTGGAGTAAGTCTTGCCGGTTGGGTTGAAGATTTTCCGACAAATCGTTTTTTGATTTTTGGTCAACTTGAATTGGGGTATTTAAATTCGTTGGATAGGGAAACGATTCTTAAGCGTGTGGATATTGTTATTACAAAGAAGACTCCTGCTATACTAATTTCTAAAAATTATAATATTCCAGATTATCTTATAGATGTTTGTATAAGAAAAAATGTAGTTTTATTTCGCTCAAAAATGCGTACAATGGAGCTTTTTAGTAAACTCTTTTTTTCTTTAAAAGACTTATCGAAACCCGTTACAACGGTTCATGGCACTTTAATGGATGTCTATGGTTTGGGAGTGTTGATTCAAGGGGATTCATCAGTTGGAAAAAGTGAAGCGGCTTTAGGACTTTTAGAAAGGAAGCATCGCTTAATTTCTGATGATGTTGTCAAAATTGAAAAGAAAGGAGATACATCCTTAATTGGAACAGGGCCTGATTTGACTCGCCATTTTATGGAAATTCGAGGAATCGGTTTGATTGACGTAGCAGCGCTTTTCGGAGCTGTTTGTATTCGGCATGATATTTCAATTGATTTGGTTGTTCAGCTGGAGCTTTGGGACGAAGATAAATTCTATGATCGAATAGGTTTTGATAGACATTTTAAAAAATATTTAGGGATTGATGTTCCTTATTATCTTTTACCGGTAAAATCAGGACGAGATGTGACTCTTTTAATTGAAACAATTTCATTAAATCATCGCTTGAAAGTAATGGGATATGATTCAGCAAAAGAATTTAGTGAAAAATTACTGGATGCTATGAATAACAAAAGTGTGAAAAATAATGAAAATAATAAAAAAATTAAAAGTAAAAAATAGTTTAGGATTGCATGTCAGACCGGCTGCAGTCATTGTGAAAATTTTACAAAATGTAGACTCGAAAGTTGAGTTTACATATCAAAATGAAACAGTGAATGCAAAAAGTATAATGAGCATATTAATGTTGGCAGCAAAAAAGAATTCACGTATCCTAGTAACAGCTGAAGGCAAAGATGCTAAGGAAGTAGTTGCAAAACTAGCTATAGCTTTTGATGAACAATTTGGTGAAACTTGAAAAAAAATATACAGACAGAAAATTTAATTTTACATGGAATTTCCGCTGGAACAGGGATTGTCTATGCGGATGTCTGTTTTTTTTCACAGCCTGAAAGTTATACTTTTGAATGTTCTATCAATGAAGAAGGTATTGAAAATGAATTGAATCGTTATCGTCGGGCTCTAATTTCTTGCAAAGACGATCTGTTATTACTTCAAAAGCGATTTGAAAAAGATGGTACGATGATTGGTTCCCAAATATTGGAACTTCAATTGGCAATGCTTTCAGATCCATTAATGAATGAATTGATGGAAGAGAAAATTAGAAAGCTTAAAAAGAATACTGAAACTGTTTTTCGACTTTTTATTCAAGATTATAAAAGAAAATTTCAAAAAATCAAAGATCCTGTTTTTGTAGATCGTATTAAAGATATTGTTGATGTTTCGGATCGAATTATTCGTCATTTGAATCCATATTCAAGAAAGAAAAATCTGCAGATTAAAAAAAATACCATTTTGATAGCAGAAGATTTGCTTCCATCGGATTTAGCGGAGATCGGTGCTGAAAATATTTTAGGTATTATCACAAACAAAGGGGGCTTTACCTCGCATATTGCTATCATTGCAAGAGCTAAAGGAATCCCTTATGTGACCAATATTGATGTAAGACTTTTAAAAGAGCTTGGCATTTCGAAAGTGATTATTGATGGAAAAGTGGGCAAGGTAATCGTGAATCCATCTCCAGATGTGATACAGCAATATTCAATAG
>DAOTHK010000035.1:0-11050 GCA_035447625.1 Chlamydiales bacterium | reverse complement strand
GGATATTACCGGTGGTCTTCCAAGAGTTGCGGAACTTGTTGAAGCAAGAAGACCAAGAGATACAGCTGAAATCGCTAAAATCGATGGAGTTATTGATTTTAGAGGCGTTCAGAAGAGTAAGCGTATTGTGGTTATTTGTGATGAAGTGACTGGAATGGAAGAAGAACATTTGATTCCTCTGAACAAGCACTTGATTGTTCAAAAAGGTGATAATGTGATGAAAGGTCAGCAGCTTACAGAAGGTCTTGTTGATCCACAAGAAATTTTGGAGATTTGCGGTGTTCGTGAATTGCAAAAATATCTTGTTAATCAAATTCAAGAAGTTTATCGCTTGCAGGGTGTGGATATTAATGATAAGCATATCGAGATTATCATTCGTCAGATGCTTCAAAAAGTGCGTGTGATCGATCCAGGTGATACAGTATTCTTATATGGTGAAGATGTTTCTAAAAAAACATTCCATGAAATTAATAAGAAAACTGTTTCTGAAGGCGGAAAGGCTGCTCAAGCATCACCTGTGCTTCTAGGTATTACTAAAGCATCGCTTTCTACAGAATCGTTTGTTTCTGCGGCATCATTCCAGGAAACAACAAGAATCTTGACAGATGCAGCGTTCGAAGGTAAGTCAGACTATATGTTCGACTTTAAAGCGAACTTGATCATGGGTCATATGATTCCTGGTGGAACTGGATATGAATACTTCAAGAAAGTCAAAAAACACATGGATAGTATAGATCGTGATGATTGGGAATTTGACTTTTCCGATGCTGAGACAACTGCTTAATTTGAATTTAGATTCATAGAATGAAAAAAGGCTCTCAAATTGAGAGCCTTTTTTTAACTCATGTTTTGGATTAGTTTTTTTAGATCGTTCATCGCTTCGATGAATTTTCGTATTCCTTCGGCTAGTTTTTCTGTTGCCATTGGATCGTGATTGAGCTGCAGACGAAATTCTTTTTCTGAAAGGTTGATTTTTTCAATATTGGAACTTTTTGCAGATTCCAGTGTAAGTTTTGGTAAAAGCTTTTCTTCACTTTGATGAAGCTCTTCTAAAAGAGAAGGGGAGATGGTCAGAAGATCGCATCCGCATAGTTCGATGATTTGAGCACAGTTTCTGAAGCTTGCGCCCATGATTTCAGTCCTATATCCATGTTTTTTGTAATAGTTATAGATGGTTTGAACAGAAAGAACACCGGGATCTTCGTGAGGAGCAAAATTCTTTTCAGGACTTTTATTTTTATGCCAATCCAAGATTCTACCAACAAAAGGAGAGATCAAAGTGACCCCAGCTTCTGCGCAGGCAATTGCTTGCGGAAGGGAAAAAAGAAGAGTCAGATTAGTATGAATATTTTCTTTTTCAAGCTCTTTGGCAGCTTGGATTCCTTCCCAAGTAGCCGCCAGCTTGATTAAGATGCGGTTTCTATCGATCCCTTCTTTTTCAAACATTTTGATGAAGTTAATTGCTTTTTGAATGGACTTTTCCTTGTCGAAAGAATACTTGGCATCAATTTCAACAGAGACTCTTCCGGGAACGGTTTTGAGTATTTCGATTCCAAATAATACAAAAAGATGATCTATAGTTGCTTCCAGATCTTCGTTTTTTGTGTCTTGGATGGCTTTTTCCAAAAGAAAAAGATATTTGGGATTCTTGGCTGCTGCAAGTATTAAAGAAGGGTTTGTTGTAGCATCTTGAGGTTCAAATTTTGTGATGGATTCAAAATCTCCTGTATCTGCAACAACTACTGTATGTTTTTTGAGTTCTTCTAATTGATTCATAAAGTCTCCTAAATAGAAAAAAATATATTGGAGTATTGATGGTTTTATCTCTAGTCTTTTAGAGATTAAAAGAAAGAAAACTTTGTATAAAACGAGGGTAATAGAAAGAATAATTATTTTGAAAGCAGCTGCCGGAGAGAACATAAATTCCATCAGGGGTTTCACATAACGCCTGAAGAATCTTATAGGTGTGGATATTGGTTGTGTAGGATATTTCTATTAATGCTGATGGATAATTTTTGATATTAAAAAAACCTAGAAATTTATAGCTGTGATCGTGAGAGAATTTATACAGTTTTTCAGTTTCTAAAAGATAATCTTTTAAAGAGATTTTTAAAGATTCTTTCGCAATATTGATGGAGGCTCTTTCTTTGAGATGATATTTTTCAACATATCCTTTTAAAAGGGAGGGAGGCAGTTTTTGTCTTTTAATTTCTTTAAAATAGGAAGGTATTGAAATATTAGAAAAAAGCGAATTGGTTGTAATAACAAGTAGAATGAAAAATATTTTAGTGTTGGAAAGCATCGCCTTCACTTGTATTGACAAATACGGCTAAAGCGGCGATTCCAACAGCTGCTACAACTCCCCATACAACCATGGAAAGGGAAACGGCTCCACTTGTTGAGCTTGCTGAAGCGGTTGCTTTGCTTTCATGGATTTCTGTCTTGGTTGGAAGAGAGTCTTCGCTATAGTCACAAGAGGCATTGGAAAAGCAAAAAACAGAAAACATTAAAATGCAGAAGCCATATTTTTTCATACAAAACCCTTTAAAAAAATTCTTACTCAACTTATCGCAAAAAAAAATGTTTTTTACAATTCCATTTTTTCTCGAGTTCTTTTTGGTTAGATGATTGTCGAAAGAGAGGTTTGGAGAAAGGAAAGATTTTTAGCATCAATTAATAGAGAAAGTTAATAATGGTGTTTTATCATTAACTTGATATGTTTAAAGCTATCAAAAATTGTAATTTTGATCATTATTTGATATCAAAATCTTGCAAAATGATAGTTTTAATGGTATCATAAAAAAGAAGAGATTGGGGGTAAAAATGAAAAAACCTAAGCGTTCTGAGAAATTGTTTTTAGAAGAATCTGTAGAGTTGTCTCGTAGACTGCAGAAACAACTGCATGGATTGTTGATAGGAGAATTAATCTCTCTTATGCGTCATCAACTTGGGATGTCCCAGCGGGTATTGGCTAGAAGAGCAAATGTCCCTCAATCAACAATATCAAATATTGAATCAGGTAGATTGCAGTCCAATTTTTCTATTATACAAAGAATTTTGAATGCTATGGAATGTGATTTACTTATAAGTGTAGTTCCTCGTGAAAAATTGGAGAATATTCGTAAAAAACAAGCAGAAATCAAGGCTGGCAAAATGATTCGATATTTGGAGGGGACAATGAGTTTGGAAGAACAAAATCCGGATAAAAGTTTAATGAATGAATTATTTGAAGAAAAAGTCAATCGGTTATTGGATTCGTATGGGCCTGAATTATGGGAGGAAGATTTATAATGTTTAAATTTCCAAAGGATGCGACACCTATTAATGACATTAGTGGTCTTAAAGTATCTTGGGTTACAACATTAGATGATCTGAATAAGGTTGAGGCGGAAAACATATCTTTTGCAATTGAAAAATATTTATTAAGAACTGTTGCCCTTCCTGATCAATGGTTCAATATTTTCATGCTTCAAAAAATTCATAAAGATATGTTTTACAATGTTTGGAAATGGGCAGGTTCTTTTCGTTCTACTCAAACAAGTATTGGAATAAAGCCATATCTAATTACCAACTCGTTGAGGGAACTTTGTTTGGACGTTTCTTACTGGTGCTCAGAAGGCTGTGAGTTAACGCTTGTAGAACAAGCAGCAAGGATTCATCACAGACTTGTTTGGATCCATCCATATGCAAATGGTAACGGTCGATTTTCTCGACTGATTGCTGATCGATATCTTAAGTCATTTAACTGTTCCTTTCCTGTTTGGCCTATAAAGTTGAATGAGGATGGAGTATCGCGTAAACAGTACATTGAATCATTGAAAGAAGCTGATGGTGGGAATTTTGAGCCATTAGTAGAATATATGATAAAATGTGGAGCTAAAGATCCTTCATTAAGTATTTTATTGAGTCATGCGTTTTATAAAAAGAATTTTAAGGGTGAACGTTTGGAACTTCTTCTAAAGGCTTATAGACGTCGCGGTTACGATCTTAATTGATTTTTGAATTGGTGGTTTATCTATATCAAAAGGGATTCATTCTAATTACATTTTAGTAACAATTATTGAAAGTTAAATGGATTTATGCTATAAGCGTTTTCTAAAAAACTAATCTTTGAATTAAAGAAGGTGCTATGAAGGATTTAGAAAAAAGCGATGATAAAATTCAAAAGATTTGTGATCTTTTGAAAAATGAAACTTTAGCTCCTGCCAAGCAACAGGCCAAAGAAATTATTGAAAATGCCCAGATTCAAGCCAAGCAGATTGTAGATGATGCAAAAAATCAAAAAGAGAAAATTTTAGAAGAAACCAAAGCTTCTATTGAAAAAGAAAAAACTTCTTTTGAAAGCTCTTTGAAATTAGCTTCATCGCAAGTGGTCGAAAAGCTTAAAATCGATATTCAACAAAAACTATTCAGTCCAAGTCTTAATAATGTTTTATCCGAGAAAATGGAAGATCCGGAAATTGTGGCAAAGTTTTTAGAAGCTTTGATACATGCTGTCGATGAAGAAGGATTGGATTTAAATGTTGAAGCATTTTTATCGAAAAACATCTCTAAAAAAGAATTTGCCAAACTATTGTTACAAAAATCTATTCAGCAAATTCAAGAAAACGCTCTTACAATAGGGGATTTCGAAGGTGGGGTGAAGTTGCAGCTTAAAGATCAGAACCTAACGATTGATTTATCCAAAGAGTCAGTAGCTGAAATGCTGGCAAATTATGTGAGAAGCGACTATCGCAGCATGTTGTTCGGCATATAATTATGAAGTATTATTATCTATGCAACACCTTCACTCCACTGCATTTTGATGAAAAAGTGAATTTTTCCTTCGATGAGTTAATTCAAAGAGCTGCTATGAATTTATCGGATGAGGATATGCTTCAAGTGCAAGGTTTTCAAAAGATTTTTGATTTGAAAAATCTTCGCATGTTATGGCAGGGGATGGCTTTTGACAGACGTGGATATCTAGATGAAAAGGGAATCGAAGAGGCCTTTTTGTTGGAAAATTACTTCCCCGATTTTGTTTATGGTTATCTAAATAAACATGAGGATCCGGTTGGAAGATTGAAGAATTTCTCAAAGATTTTAACAAGGTTTCTAGAGACTTTATCAAAAGAATTTACCGGTTTGTTCAGTTGGTATTGTGATTTTGAAAAAAGACTTAGATTGACTTTGGTGGCGCTTAGGGCCAAGGATATGAAAATTGATATCTTGCCTCAGTTAAGATATGAAGATCCTCAGGATTTTTTAGTCCAGCAGATAATCTCTCAAAAGGATTTGCCTTCATATGAGCCGATTGAGGAATTTAAAAAGGTCAAACAGCTTTACGAAGCACATAAAAACGATCCTCTAAAACTTTATAAAGAGATATTGCAATATCGTTTTGATCAAATTTTGGATCAAGAGGAAAAACATCCATTCTCGATCGATCAAGTGATGGGATATATGATTCGCTTAACATTGGTTGAAGATTGGCAAATATTAAATCCTGAGCAAGGTAAAAAAATTATCGAAGAAAGGTTGAAATATGAATAAGGAAATAGCAAAAGGACGTGTTGTCAAGGCATTTGGAAACCTGCTACATGTGAAATTCGACGGGAATATTCGCCAAGGAGAAGTTGCTTTTATTGAACTTGACGATTTGAAAATCCCAGCCGAGGTAATTGAAATTAAAGGCGACGAAGCCAAGATGCAGGTGTTTGAAGATACACGCGGCATTCAATTGAATACTCCTGTATCCTTTTCTTCGCATTTGCTTGAAGCAGAGCTTGGGCCTGGATTGATTTCAGCTGTCTATGATGGATTACAAAATCCTTTAGAAAAGATTGCTGAGAAGACGGGATTATTTTTAGGAAGAGGAATTTATCTACCGTCACTGGATAGAAAACAGAGTTGGACATTTACACCGACAGCCAAGGTAGGCGATGAACTGATTCGCGGCGATGAAATTGGAACAGTTCCTGAAAAGCAGTTTTCTCATAAGATTATGTTGCCTTTTGCCTTTTCTGGAAAATATGAAATAGTATGGATTGCGGAAACTGGTAATTACACAATTGAAGAAACGATTGCCAAAGTCAAAGATGAGAAAGGCAATATCAAAGAAGTACAGATGCTTCAGAAATGGCCTGTGAAAACACCTCTAAGACAGGGAAGAAAAGTAACTCCTGAAGAGATGATGGATACAGGACTTAGAATTATCGATACACAATTTCCTTTGATGAAAGGGGGGACTTTCTGCTCTCCTGGACCATTTGGCGCTGGAAAAACCGTATTGCAGCACCATTTAGCGAAACATTCATCTGTTGATATCGTAATTGTTGCAGCTTGTGGAGAAAGAGCTGGAGAGGTTGTGGAAGTTCTGCAGGAATTCCCTAAATTAATCGATGAACAAACCAAATTACCTTTAATCAATCGTACAGTGATTATTTGTAACACCTCTTCGATGCCGGTAGCGGCTCGTGAAGCTTCTGTGTATATGGCGGTGACAATCGCTGAATATTACAGACAGATGGGATTGAATATCCTAGTTTTGGCTGATTCAACTTCTCGTTGGGCGCAGGCGATGCGTGAGATGTCAGGAAGATTGGAAGAGATTCCGGGCGAAGAGGCTTTCCCAGCTTATCTTGCTTCAAGAATTGCTGCTTTCTATGAAAGAGCTGGTGTAATCCAGTTAAACGAGGGAAAAGGTTCTGTGACGATTGGTGGAACAGTTTCTCCTGCTGGAGGAAACTTCGAAGAACCTGTAACACAAGCGACACTTTCCGTTGTGGGTGCCTTTCTAGGTCTTTCTAGAGAACGTTCTGATGCTCGTCGTTATCCTGCTATCGATCCTTTGATTTCCTGGAGTAAGTATACCAAGCGCGTTGCTAAAATCATGTCTGAAAAAGTGGATCATTGGGAAGAAAAAGTGAAAACTGCCGAATGGCATATCCGTCAATCCGATGAAATCGGAAAACGGATGGAGGTTATCGGTGAAGAAGGAACGGCAATTGCGGATTTCATGATTTATTTGAAAGGGGAACTTTTTGATTATTGCTATCTACAACAGAATGCATTTGATAAAGAAGACGCTTATTGTTCTATGGATAGACAGCTTGAACTATTTGTCTTGATGACGAAAATCTTCGAAATGAAATTTGATTTCCAAATGCATGAACAGGCACGTGAATTTATGCTGCAATTGCAAAACGAAATTAAGAACTTAAACTTCCTTCCATTCCAATCTGCGGAATATCAAGCGAAATTAAGTGCGATTTATAAAATCCTTGAAAGCAAAGAGCAAGGCGGTGAAAAGTGATGAAAGTATACGATAGAATTATTGACATGCGCGGTAATTTGATTACCGTATCGGCAAAGAATGTTTCATTAGGAGAAATGGCAAAAGTTCATAAGAGTGATGGTTCTTTCACTTATGCCTCCGTATTGCGTTTTGACAATGATCTGGTGACTTTGCAGGTGTTTGAAAATACCCGTGGTATTTCAACAGGCGATAAGGTGACTTTCTTAGGGAAGGCGCTCGCCGCAACATTCTCGGATGCTTTATTAGGACGCTCTTTCAATGGACTGGGTGAGCCGATCGATTTTGGTCCTGAGATTACCGGAGAACCTGTTGAAGTGGGGATGCCTTCATTCAACCCGACTGAAAGGATTGTTCCAAAAGAGATGGTGCGTACAAATATTCCGATGATCGATATGTTCAACTGCTTGGTGAAATCTCAGAAAATCCCAATTTTTTCGATTGCCGGTGAACCTTATAACCAACTTTTGATGAGAATCGCCAATCAGACGGATGCCGATGTTGTAATCATCGGAGGAATGGGACTGCGTTTTGATGATTATCAAGCTTTTCAGGATAACGCGAAAGAATCCGGTTCGATGCAAAAAACTGCGATGTTTATTCATTTGGCAACTGATCCAGCTGTTGAATGTTTGATGATTCCGGATATGTCTTTGGCTTGTGCGGAGCGTTTTGCAATTGAAGGGAAGGATGTCCTTGTTCTTTTAACAGACATGACTTCTTTTGCAGATGCGAATAAAGAGATTTCTATCACCATGGATCAGATTCCTTCCAATAGGGGTTATCCAGGTTCATTATATTCCGATCTAGCGGCAAGATATGAAAAAGCTGTAGATATTAAGGGAAGTGGATCTATTACGATCGTTTCTGTCACAACAATGCCTGGCGGAGATGTGACCCATCCGGTGCCGGATAATACCGGTTATATTACAGAAGGACAATTCTATCTACATGATGGAATGATTGATCCATTCGGTTCTCTTTCTAGATTGAAGCAGCAGGTTATTGGAAAAGTGACTCGCGAAGATCATGGTCCTTTGGCCAATACCATGATTCGCTTATATGCGGATTCAAAAAAAGCAAAGGAAAGGGAAAGTATGGGATTCAGACTTTCCAAATGGGATGAGAAATTGCTTCATTTCGGCAATCTGTTCGAAGATCAGATGATGAAATTGGAAGTGAACTTAACGATTGAAGAAGCTCTTGACGCGGGGTGGATGATCCTTGCGAAATGCTTCGAAGTCCACGAAGTGGGTATGAAGCAGGAGCTAACTAGCAAATATTGGCCACAGCAAAGGTAGGTTCGGATTATGGCAAAAATCCGCATGACAAAAAATGCTCTTAGAGATGAGCAGAGAAAAAAAGATCAGCTGGAGAAATATTTGCCGACTTTGCAATTAAAGAAAGCTTTATTGCAGTCTGAGGTAAATAATTTGAAGGTAAGAATTAGCGATGAAGAAAAAAAATTGGATAGCCTCAAGCAGGTGCTGATTGATTTTTCCGCTATTTTTTCCATGCCTTTCGAAGGTGATTTGCTGCATTTTGCCAAGGTCAAGCATGTGGAAAAAACATATGAAAATATTGCAGGGGTAGATCTGCCTATTTTTCAATCGATCGAATTCCATAAAAAGGATTATATGCTTTTTGATACTCCTATTTATACCGAAAGTTTTATCGATCAGGTACGCGAGTATGTGCAGCAAAAAGAAAAACTTTATGTGGAAAAGGAAAAGCTTTGGATTTTGACAAAAGAGCTGCAGGATGTATCGATTCGGGTAAATTTATTTGAAAAGATTCTGATTCCAAGATCCAATTCCCATATCAAGAAAATCAAAGTCTTTTTGGGGGATCAAGAGCTTGCCTCGGTGGCTCAAGCCAAAGTTGCAAAATCTAAATTGAAGGAGCCGGTATGATCATTAATTTAAAAAAAGTTTTAATTTATGGTGCTTTGCAGGTGAAGGATTTATTCTTCGAGCAGGTTCAAAAATTTGGTTTTGTTGAGTTCATTGAAAAAAAGCATGTTGTGGCAAAAAATGAAGAAGTTCTGAAGACATATGTAGGGGCTTTAAAAATTGCTAAAGGCTTTTTGGAAAAAGAAGATGAAGGCAAAGAATTATCCTCTGAAAAAAGTTATGAGCTTGCTCATAAAATGGTAATCACTCAAAACACTCTTTTCAAAAAAAATGATGAATTGAAGGCTTTGGAAGGCCATAGACTTGAAATTCAGCCACTAGGACATTTTTCTTTGCAGGATATCGAGCAGATTAAAGATCAGGGAAATCGTTTTATTCAGTTCTTTGCCCAAAGCGTTAAGAAAAAGAAGAAAGTTCCGGAAAAATTCATTTATATCAATACCGAATACGATATGGATTATTACATGTCGATCAGTCATGAGAAAAAGATATATCCGGATTTTGTGGAAATTCAATTCCACCATTCTTTGGAAGAGATTGAAAAAATGATTGAAAGCACTCAAAAGCAGATCCATGATCTGCAAAAAGAGTTGCAGCACTTGAGTCAGTTCTCTTATGCTTTCCGCAAAGGATTTGTCGAAGCTTATAATGAAAATGATTTGGAAAAAGCCCAGCACCAGTTTCAGTCAAAAGAAGAGCATCAACTCTTCTTCTCGGAGGCTTGGATTCCTGAAAATCGTTTGGAAGAATTTGAAAAGATCATGCAAAAGTTTCCTGTAACCTATACGGAAATTGCAGAAGAGGCCAAAGATCGCAAACCTACCTATATGGAAAATGAGGGGGCTGCGAAAATGGGGGAAGATCTCGTCAATATTTATGATACACCAGCTGTTACAGATAAAGATCCCTCTTTATGGGTATTTGCATTTTTTGCTCTCTTTTTTGCGATGATCACTTCCGATGCCGGTTATGGTCTTCTTTATTTTGCTATAGGATGGGGTCTTTCTAAAAAATTTAAAGATGCTGGAACCAGTGTCAAAAGACTTGTCAAGTTGATCAAGATTTTGGGAATGGCTTCGATTTTATGGGGAGTGTTCTCAGGTTCTTTTTTCGGCGTGAGTCCCTCTCCTGATAGTGTTATAGGGAAGTATACCGCGATCAATAAAATCGCGATAAAAAAAGCGGATTATCATCTACAAAGAAAAGATGATACCTATAAGGAATGGGCGGACAAATATGCGAAATTGAAAAGTGCGAAAAATGGGGATGAATTTATTATGATTGCTGTTAAGCAGGATAAAAATAAATTGGTCTATGAAGCTTTGGATAGCTTTACCAATAATATAGTTATGGAACTATCCTTGCTTGTCGGTATGATTCATATCGCCTTTTCGCTTCTCCGCTATTTTAGGAGAAATTATGCCAATTTGGGGTGGGTGATCTTTTTAGTCGGGGGATATCTTTTCTTCCCATCGATTGTGGGAGCTACCTCGATGCTACATTATTTAAAAATTATCGAACCTCAAACAGCCTTTTTCTATGGAAAGTACTTATGCTTATTTGGTATCGCTTTTGCATGCCTGGCATCACTTGTGCAGCATAAGCTATCCGGGCTGATGGAGCTTTCGAATGTCATTCAGGTCTTTTCCGACGTTTTGTCATATCTGCGTTTGTATGCCTTGGGGCTTGCAGGGATGATTATGGCGGCCACTTTTAATGAGATGGGGGCAAGTCTTGGAATAGTACTTGGATCAATTGTGATTATTTTAGGTCATATGATCAACATCGCTCTAGGGATTATGGGCGGAGTGATTCATGGCCTGCGTTTAAATTTTATTGAATG
>DAOTHK010000034.1:0-11051 GCA_035447625.1 Chlamydiales bacterium | reverse complement strand
GATCTGCAAAATCCATGGCATCCACATAAAATACGGATACTCCCGCTTTTTTATAAGCGGATGCAGCGCTCATCAAAAGGTGGGTTTTTCCAACTCCGGATGGACCGTAAATATAAATGGGGTTAAAGGCAACAGGAGGAATGGTATCACTCTGATAGCCTGTTGTTTCTATAAGGAATTTGAAAGGCACTTCATTAGAGTCTCCTGCTGCAAAGTAATCGAAGGTACAAAAAGGGTTTAAAGGAGAAGGTTTGATATGATGTTTGGGTTGCTCTTTTTTAAAAAAGGAAGGGGCAATTTTTTTCTTTATTACGGGCGTGGAAGCAAAATGTATTTTGATAGGTCTTCCATTATTATTGGTAAGTTTTTTTGCGGCATCAAAAAGATGTTGCATAAACCATTCTTTATGAAAGTTGTCTTTGAATTCTAAAAAAAGATTGCAAGCATCGAATGTTTTTAGATGAATTCCTGAAAGCCATTTTTCAAGGCTTTCAGGATTAATGATTTTTTTTTGTTTTTCTAAAAAGTCATTCCAAGCTTGCATTATGCCTATTTTACTCTTTGAATATTGGGGTTTGTTTTCACATGTTTATTCAAGCTTTTTTGCTGGATGATGCCAACTAGTGTTGAAGCAATCCAGTAGATATTCAATCCGGAAGGGAAATTATAGAATAGAAATAGGAATACAACAGACATGATGTTTCCTGAGAAGCGTTGTTGTCTTTGCTGATCAGTCCATTTGGATTTATCTTTAGGAAGTTTTGAGGTAAGTTGTGCTTGGATAAACATGAAAATACCTGAAAGAATGGGGAGCAGGTGTAACTGATTTCCAATGATCGGAAGGTTCATATTCCAAGAAAAGATTGTATCCGGGGCTGTTAAATTGTTAATCCATCCAGGAATAAAAGAAGCCCCTCTAAGTTCGAATGTGGATTTTAATAGATCGAACATTCCAATGAGGAAAGGAAGTTGAATCAGCATAGGAAGACAGCCCATAAAAGGATTTGCGCCAGCTTCTTTATAAAGCATCATTTGTTCAAGTTGTGCTCGTTTAGGATCGTCTTTGAATTTTTCTTTAATGCGATTCACTTTTGGAGCCAATTCTTGCATTTTTTGGTTTGATTTCAAGGACCATTTCGTTAGAGGGAAAAGCATGATCCTTAAAAGGATGGTCAGTAGAATGATCGAAATTCCCCAGGAATGGGTTACGGAATGGAATAGCTTCATAATCATGAACATTAGAGCGGCAAAAGGGCCTGATATGAATGAAAAGATTCCATGTATGCTTTTAACTTTGATAAACTGAGGATTGTTTCCAGATGTTGGATCTGTTAAGGCTGCATCAATAGAGTTAAGGACTTCTTTTTGATAAGGGGTGGAAATTAAGTAGAAGTGGTTTTTGGATCCGATTGGTAAAGAAGTTGAGTATCCAGGATATTTCTTAAAAGTGTATTTCTTTGCATTCATTAAATGATAACGCGTTGGAACGATATTTCCTTCTACTTTGCTTGTTTCATATCCGGGTTTTGTTGGATTGACAGGATTTAGAATGACTCCAAAAAAACCATTTGAATTGCTGATCCAATCCACGTAGGTATCAGGTATTATATTAGTATTTTTTGGAAGCTTGACTTTGCTTACTTTATCTGAATCTTCCATACGCATTTTCATTTCGGGAATGAAGGAATTGGACATGATTTCAACTTCAGGAATTCCTGATGTAATCATGAGGTTTTGAGTGGATCCACCAACTGTGATTTTCATATCCAAGCTGTAGGGGACAGATGGATTGTCCAAAAGGGTGAATGTTTTGCGAATGGTTCTATTTGAGGAGGCAAGTTCAAAAGTAATGGATTTTTTATCGAAAGAAACAAGACGATATTTTTGAAGGGAGGTTTTGGGATCGTTATCTGTTAAATTAAAAGCATAAAAGGAGGGAGAGAGTCTATGAATATAGTCTTTGTCTTTGCTGAGAGTTGATCTTCTAAGAAGAGGGAGATATCCGCCAATAGAGCCTTCTTTTTTTTGTCCTGGCTGCTCAGGAAAATATGCAGGAAGTAAAGGAAAATGATCGTTTTCAGGATGTTTCTTAGCCATGTATTGATCAATTTCAATAGGGTTGATAATGCTACTTTTTTCTTTAGATTTTAAAGGAAGATTGATTTCGGCTACAGCTCCTCCGATATCTGAGAAGACGAATTGGGTATATTCATTTTCCAGTACGTAGAAGTTTTCATCTGGAAGAGGCATTGTTTCTTTTGTCTTATGTATTTCTTCGCTTGTTTGCACAGTCGCTTTTGTGGGTGTCTCATTATTGGGGCCAAGGTATTTTTGAGCGAATACAAAGGCAATTGATAATAAAATGATGTACATGATTGTGGATTTATCCATAAATCTTTTTCCTTTAAGCAGTTTTGATTTTTCCTAGAATAGCATAATTTGTATTTTTAACAAGTTGCACTTTTAAGAATGCAAATCATTTTTTTGTTTCTCTTTTTCCAGTTTGGAAAGAAAAAGAGAAAAGGCATCTGTGCTACGTACATTTTCAAGCCATGTATCTTCCATGATTTCTTCTAAAGTCGGCAACATTTCAAGTTGATGTGCTTTTTGTAGAAGCTTCATGGCTTCTTGGGTGTTGTTTTGAATAGATTCAAGACAAGCAAGATGATAATAGCTGTGTTCGTTGCCGAGTTGACCTGATTTGTTTAATTTTTGTCTGGCCTCAGAAAGTAATTGATTGGATATTTTTGCATTTTCCACGCATTCCGCATAGGAAATTAAAGAAAGTCCCCATTCAAGCCATACTACTTCATCTTCAGGGGATTGTTTGGTAGCCAAACGGAAGAAATTGGTTGATTTTTCATAATGGGAGAAATTGCAGGTGTCGTCGGCAAGGGCTGAATAGGTTAAGGCAATATGAAAATGTAATTTTGGATAATCTGGATCGATCAATAAAACATTTTGGAAGACTTCAATTGCTTTGACAATATAGGTGCTCTCTCCGGTAATATCACCATATGCTTTTAAACCTTTGGCATAAGTATAAAGCCATGAGGGGTGCTGTAAAAGAGCATCTTGCTGGTTGTTTAAAAGCTTTTCTATTGTGCTGATTGCTTCTTGAATTTTTTCGCAGCTTTGGGTGATTTCTCCTAAAAAAAGGCTGTTTTTTGCATAATCAAATATAAGAGAGGGACAAGAAGGTTTTAAATCAATTGCCCTTAAAAAGCAGCTTTCTGCTTTTTCTAAAATATCGAACGCTTCGATATGTTTTCCTAGAGCAAAATAAGATAAGGCAAGTCCATGCCAAAATTCTGAATTGCAGCTTTCGATAGACAGAGCATAATTGAATTTTTCAATAGCGAATTCCTCATATTCGAGGTCATCATAATATTCTGCATAAGCGCGCATGCATATGCCGTATGCATACCATATTTCTGAGTTTGATTTGTAAATTTTTGTTGCTTGGGAGATTCTTTCTTCAGCTTCTTGGATGAGATCCAGTCTTCCCGAAATAGCTCCAAGATTGGCTAAGGATTCTACCCATTGAGCAATAATATCTGAACGGTTGCGTTGTATTCGGTAGGCTCTGATAATTTTTTCAATGGATTGGCGCAGTTTTCTTGCATCACGGAGCTGTCTTCCCGCTTCTCCAAGTAGTTGTGCCCATTCGAGCCACAAACCTGCGTCATCTATATTTTTTTCAAGAGCTTTGGCATAATAAGTGTCGGCATTTTCAAAATAGTCGATGGATGCTGAATTAATGTATAATTCTGTATAGCAATTGGCAAGTCCTCTATAGGTATCTGCATTTTGTGTTGAGTTTTTGATTGTTTGGTTGTAAAAATCAATCGCTTGAAAATAGAGTCTATTATCGTTAATTAAAAGCCCCATTTGAAAACAGCTTTGGGCATAATCTATAGTGAACTGGGTTGGCCATATTTCAAAATATTTGGATGCTGATGAAAATGCTTGAATAGCTTGTTTGATGTCTATTGCTTCACCGGATAATTGGGAAAGGGCGGACCAGGTATTGCCAAGATCCCAATTTAAGATACCGAATTGCACGTCTTCTGTATTTAGGGAAATTGCCTTTTTCAAGGAATCGATTCCTTTTTCAAACAGGGTGATTTCACCTGTTGATTTCCCTAAAAGATAAAGGGTTTTGCCAAAAAGATGAAAAGCTTCGCTTTTTTCTTCGATGGCAAGCGCTTTTTTCAAATATTTTGAAGCTAATTGTGCTACTTTGATTTTAGATGCGGGGTAAGCTTCTTCAAAAAGTGTTTTTCCAATAAGAAGTTGTGTTTCATAAGTAGGTGATAAATGGGAAGCTATTTCAAAGGCTTTTAAGGCTTCCAAAGGCTTTGTTGAAATAATTTCTTTACCGATTAAGAGCTGTTCATTTGCGATTTTTTGCTTTTGCTTAGCTGTAAGCTTTTCAAAGGCGCCAATCTCGCTTTCGGATATGCGCTTTTTCTTTGAAAGCTCCTTTAAGTGATCTGTGAAATGATAATGGCTCATTTTTAATTTACGGGTATTAAATTATAATCCTGTGATTATAAAATGACTCTCCATTTTATACAATGAGAAGAAGATTCTATAATCTATAAAAGATTTTTCTTATCTTTTGTTTATAAATTTATAGTTAATTTTTATTTTATTTTTCAAAATAAGATTTTATTAAGAAAGAGTCGTTATGTTGGAATTTTATTTAAAATTTTGCAAATAAGTAACTTATGTATTTATTAAGATTTCTTAATAAAAGCTTTAATCATAATATTGTAAAAATATATTATATATGTTACAATTTAATATTAATAAAATTTAAAATAAAAAAGGATTTAATAAATGATTACTATTATTAATGAAACAACTCCATTAATACCAAGAGTTGAAACGAGATCTCCTCAAACTGATAGGCAGGCAAATGTAAGTTTACCAACAATACGAGTGTCTGAAATTCCCGAAGGAAAAGGTTATAATTTTAGCACAAGAGAAGTTAGTGATTTAACTTACTCAGTTAGTTACTTAGATAAGTTCAATAAGGAAACAATCGAGTTTATGGAGGGTGTTCAATCATCACCTACGAAATTATCAGCAAAATTAGCGATAGAACAGAAAGAAGTAAATGATATAAAAAAATATAATAAAAAGGCACAAGCAAAAGCTGATTTATGTGCTGTTATTGGAGTAATTACTCTAATTGCTGGTATATTCTTTGGCTCTCTCTTTCTTTCGGCTGTAGGAATTGCGTTGGCCTTATCATATTTTGGTCTTTCAAGGGATTATCAAACCCCAAAAGAGCTTCATCAATCACCTAAAGATATCTACCAGATGTTTAGTGGTTATATGACTCCTAAAGAACGCGATTTTGTTCAACAGCTATTTGGTTTTGATATGATCAGTCATACTTATCATTGTTATTTGGATCTTGAGGAATATCCGGTTATTTTAAATAGAAAAGGAGAAGTTGAAATAGATAAACACTTTAAACATTTTAAGCATTCTATACAGGATTTTCTTAAAAATCATAATGGTGGCCAGGGTTTGTTTCTTTTTCTTTGTAAACTAGGGCTTTCTGATCTTGCAATTCAGAATATAGATAAATTTCAGTTTGTAACACCTGAATTGGTAAATGAAATGGAAGAAGTGATTGAGCATTTATAAAAATATTTAATCTTCTTTTTAAGAAAAAATTTATATAAATCGAAGAGAAACACCACCTTTTTAAAAAGGTGGTGTTTTTTAATTGAAAGGTATCCGGTTTGGGGGTAAGATCTTGGTGGGAATTTAAAAAGGAGTGGGACCATGGATACAATGGGTTATGATGAAGTTGAATCTTCGACAACCACCGGTAATTTAATGGATTCAAAAACGTCTCATTTGGATGATTTGCTTCATTGTAAATTAGAGGAATTATTTCAGAAGTATTCCACTCAAGTTCCCCAGCATGAGCTTGCCAAAATAATTGTTCAGCATGAACCGATTGACTTGGCTTATGCAGCTTCCCATATGCCGATTCATACCCGTCCTGTCATTTATGACGCGTTATCTTCCTATAAGGAAAAAATACCTTTTATATTGAATGCAGATCAAACAACAAGACAAAGAATTTTTCGCTATATGAGCGATCATGATCTTGTAGCTCTTTTTTCAAGACTTTCCACAAATGATGCTGTTTGGCTTTCCGATGATTTGTCTCAAAGGCGTTTTTTAAGATTACTTGCTTTACTTGATAATCAAAAAGCTTCCCATATTCGAGAAATGAAAAAACATCATCGTAATAGTGCAGGTCGCTTGATGACAACGGAATTCTTTTCTTTTTCAAAAGAAATGACGATTGCAGAAGCGGCTGAAGCCGTGCGTGAAAATCCCCGCGTGGATTTTTCCCACGGTTTTTTTATCTTAGGTGATGAAGGAGAACTTCAAGGATATGTTCCCAGTCGTAATTTAATTATCAATAAGCCCTCTTTGAAATTGAGTCAGGTAATGCGGCCTGTTTATCATGCAGTATCTCCTGACGCAACTCGTGAGGAGGTTGTGGATATTATTGAAAGGTATAAGATTTCATCTTTGCCTGTAATCGATTCGGAAGACAAAATTTTAGGTGTTATTGTTTATGAAGACGTGATTGAAGTGATGGAGGATTTGGCGGATGAAGCCTTTGCAAAAATTGCCGGAACAACAGAAACGTTATCAGAAAAAGAATCTTTTTTTAGTAAAATTTTTGCAAGAGCTCCCTGGCTTGTCGTAACTTTAATTGCTGGATTGATCAATGTTGGAATTATGTCTTACTTTGAAAATAGAGAAGGAACAATTTTAACCTTTGTTCTTTTTTTCGTACCTTTGATTACGGGTATGAGTGGAAATATCGGCATACAGTGTAGTACGGTATTGGTGCGAAATATGGCGACAGGAACCCTTTCTTCAGGAAATAAAAAAGAGTATCTTACAAAAGAACTTCTTATCGGTATTTTTACAGGTGTTGTGTTTGGTATTTTCTGTGGAACGATTGTATTTTTACTCGATCATATCATCGGTATATCTACGGAAGCATCTCCTTTGATTGTGGGGGCTTTGGTGGGTGTTGGACTTGTTGGTGCTTGTTTTGCTGGAACTTTTTTAGGAGTCTTTTCACCTATATTTTTCGGCTCTATCGGTGTAGATCCAGCTATTGCCTCAGGTCCCATTGTAACTGCTTTTAACGACATCTTATCCATGACTATTTATTTCTTAATAGCATGGGGTTTGGGTTCTGTTTTTTTAGGATAAATGTCTTTTCAAAAAGTGCAATTTAATTACAAAAACTTATTTAAAAAAGTTTGTTTTTATTCTTAATTTATCTTATATTCGATTTAAGCGTACGTGGATTTTAGGAAAGGTTTGAATAAGAGAAATAAATGCACATCCAAATCAATTGATTCAGTGCTTAAAACGGTTTTAAATTCAATAGAAACGACTTATGAAAAAAAGCCTTATCGAATTATAGAAATCTGGCCGAAAGTGATTGGAGAGAAGCTTTCCAAAATGACAAAACCAGTTTCCTTTAAAGAGGGTGTATTGCTTGTTTTAGTGAAAAGTTCAACGCTTTTAAATATTCTAAATATGGAAAAGCAAACACTTTTGAAAAAGCTGCAAATAGCTTGTCCAAAACAAACAATTAACCAAATTATTTTTAAAATCCAATAAAGCTAAAAAGTAATTAAACAAGAGATAAAAGGCATGACAACAATGGCTGACGAAAAACAAAAAAAATATGATGCAAGTGCCATTACCATTTTGGAAGGTTTGCAAGCAGTACGGGAAAGACCAGGTATGTATATTGGAGATACATATGCCAATGGACTTCATCAACTTGTATACGAAGTTGTGGATAACTGTATTGACGAAGCAATGGCGGGCTTTTGTAACGAAATCAAAATCACTCTTCATAAAGATGGATCGGTTTCTGTTGAAGATGATGGTCGAGGGATTCCTGTTGGAATTCATGAAAAGGAGTCCAAAAAACGTGGCTATGATGTGTCAGCGCTTGAAGTCGTGATGACTGTCTTGCATGCGGGAGGTAAGTTCGATAAAGATACCTATAAGGTGTCTGGAGGACTGCACGGTGTGGGTGTTTCTTGTGTGAATGCCTTATCTGAAAAAATGATCGTCCGTGTGTTTAAAGAAGGAAAAATCTATGAAATTCAATTTTCTAGAGGAAAAGTTACTAAGAAGATAGAAGTTGTTGGTGAAACTAAAAAACGTGGCACTAAAATTACTTTTTTACCTGATTCAACAGTCTTTTCCGTGACAGATTTTAATTACGACACTTTATTGCAAAGATTTAGAGAATTAGCGTTCCTTAATCGCGGAATTACAATTTATTTTATCGATGAAAGCGACAGTGGTCGTGATACAGTTCGTTTTAATTATGAAGGGGGAATCAGTTCTTACGTTTCATACTTGAATGAAAATAAAGGAAAATTGTTTCCAGAACCTATTTATTTTTCTGCAAATAAGGAAGGTCATGACGGTCCTGTCGAAGTAGAAATTGCGATGCAATGGAATGAAGGTTATTCAGAAACTATCGCATCCTATGTCAATAACATTTCAACACGTCAAGGTGGAACGCATTTAACAGGTTTTTCCACAGCATTAACACGGGTTTTGAATACTTATATAAAAAATAATCCGAAGTTAAAAAATGCCAAAGTTGCTTTAACCGGTGAAGATATGCGTGAAGGTCTTACCGCTGTTATTTCTACAAAAGTACCGAATCCGCAATTCGAAGGACAAACAAAACAAAAACTCGGAAATGGTGATGTCGGATCGATTGTTCAGCAAATTTCTGGTGAGGAAATTTCTAGATTCTTAGATGAGAATCCGGCTATTGCAAAAACTATTGTCGATAAAGTTTTACTGGCCGCACAAGCCAGGGAAGCTGCTAAAAAAGCACGTGAGCTAACGATTCGTAAAACAGCCCTAGATAGTTCAAGACTTCCAGGAAAATTAACCGATTGTCAATCCAATAATCCTGAAGAATGCGAGCTGTATATTGTGGAAGGGGATTCTGCGGGTGGTTCGGCCAAATCAGGTCGTGATAGACGTTATCAAGCGATTTTACCGATCCGTGGTAAAATTTTGAACGTTGAAAAAGCAAGACTTCAAAAGATTTTGAAAAATACAGAAGTAGGATCGATGGTGTCAGCACTCGGATGCGGTATTGGAAAAGACACTTTCAATGTGGAAAAATTGCGTTATCATAAAGTCATTATCATGACGGATGCTGACGTTGACGGTTCCCACATTCGTACTTTGCTTTTAACATTTTTCTATCGCCATATGCCGGCACTTGTTGAAAATGAATTTGTTTATATCGCAAGGCCTCCTTTATATAGAGTTACTCGTAGAAAGAAAAGCCAATATATCCATTCTGAAAAAGAGATGGATGAGCATTTATTAAAACTTGGTATTAGCGATGTATTGATTCGTCCGGCAGGATCTGAAAATTCTATGGAAAGCGAGCGTTTGGAACAGCTTCTTGAGACGATTCAGACATTAGAACAATTTATTATGGGAATTGAAAGAAAGGGTATTTCATTCAGAACGTTCTTAGCTGCTAAAAAAGATAATCTTTATCCACAATATCAGGTAACGATCGGTGATGATTTTAAATTTGTTTATACAGAAGATGAATTAATCTCATATAAAGAAGCTCATGAAGAAGAACAAAGAAGAAAACATGAAGAGACTCTTGCCTCAATTCCTGAAGAAGAAAGAACAGAAGGCATGCAAACATTAAAAATCAAATCTTTGCCCTTTTTGGAAATTTTTGATTTTGAAGCCTTTCAAGAAATTGAAAAAAGTCTGAATGTTTTCAATTTAATTGTAGATCAATATGCCATTGCAAATGGTGAGCTTTTCCATATAGCCGAAGAAGGTAACAATGAAATAATTGTCTATACTCTTAGAGAATTAATTGATTTTTTAAGGGAAAACGGCCGTAAAGGTATCGAAATACAGCGTTATAAAGGTTTGGGAGAGATGAACGCAGACCAATTGTGGGAGACTACAATGGATCCAGCTAATAGAACTTTACTTAAAGTGACATTGCCGGATGCTATAGCAGCTGATCAGATCTTTTCGATGTTAATGGGTGAGGATGTTCCTCCTCGTAGAGCATTTATTGAAACACACGCATTATCAGTTAAAAACTTAGATATATAAATTCCAGGAGTAAAATATGACACAGAATAATGATGAGATCATTATACCTACAAATGTCGAAGAAGAGATGAAAGAAAGCTATCTTCGCTATTCTATGTCGGTCATTATCTCTCGCGCATTGCCGGATGTTCGCGATGGGTTGAAACCTTCCCAAAGACGTATCTTATATGCGATGAGACAACTATCTTTATCTCCTGGTTCCAAGCATAGAAAATGTGCGAAGATTTCTGGGGATACATCAGGGGACTACCACCCTCATGGTGAGACCGTTATTTATCCAACCCTTGTACGGTTAGCTCAAGATTGGGTGATGCGTTACAAATTGGTAGATGGCCAAGGAAACTTCGGTTCGGTCGACGGAGATCCTCCAGCTGCTATGCGTTATACAGAAGCCAGGTTAACCCATTCGGCGATGGCCCTTATGGAAGATTTGGATAAAGATACTGTAGATATGGCTCCAAACTATGATGAAACGAAAAAAGAGCCGACAGTATTTCCTTCAAAATTTCCAAACCTTTTATGTAACGGTTCTTCAGGTATCGCTGTCGGTATGGCAACTAACATTCCTCCTCATAACTTAGGAGAATTGATTGGGGCGACTCAGCTACTACTTTCTAATCCATCTGCAACAATTGATGATATCATGAAAATCATGCCCGCTCCTGATTTTCCTACAGGGGGTATTATTTGTGGTTATAGAGGGATTAACGAAGCGTTTAGAACAGGTCGTGGAAAGCTTTTGGTTCGTGGTGTTTTAGATGTTGAAGAGAAAGCAAACGGCAGGCAGTCCCTCGTTGTTACAGAACTTCCTTATAACGTGAACAAAGCTCGTTTGGTGGAACATG
>DAOTHK010000033.1:0-11281 GCA_035447625.1 Chlamydiales bacterium | reverse complement strand
GTACTCATTTCACTCACTAAATTCAATCTCTCCTTTATCTCTTCCAATTGATTTTCTCGTTCTTCGTCGCTACTAATATTTTCAACAATCCCTTTTTCTTCATTTTCTAAAAGAGTATACTCATCAATCAATCTTATTTTTAAATCTTGCCACTCTGTTCGCTCTTGTTGCATTTCAGTTCTTGTTTTTAAATCTTTACCAGAAACCATAACTTTTAAAATTGAAAGAACAAATTTATGAATCAAATGTATAAGCGAATTCTTTTTCTCTTTTTCATCTTCGTTAGAAACAACAATTTGTTTATCACTTTCTATTGAAGATTGACTCTTTTCTTCTTTTTGACCAACGTTATCTAAAAAAATTCTTCTTATTCCTGACTCAAGCAATATTTTTTTTTCAATAACTCGGCTCTCTCCCTGTCTTTGATATACAAAACATGCACAATCTAAAAAATATGCAAGTCTCTTCTGAGTAAAATCGGTCTGAAATGCCATAAAAACCCCTTTTTATCTATCTAAAAAGAAATTTAAAAAGATCCTCTATTTTTTAGCAAAACAAATTCACTTTATCTCAACAAAATCTTTACAAAAAAGATAAAAAAGTTTTTTTATCTCAAAGCTTAAGACAATAAAAAAGCCACAAAGAATAACCTTTGTGGCCTTTAAAAAAACTACATCTTCTTTTTAAATAGAATCTGACTCAAAAGGAGTTAGTAATCGCAGTCTTTGTAAATGTTCCTTTTCCGGATTAGGAGAATAAATTTTAGGCTGTCCCTTGCGGTAAACCTTATAAGCATCTAATAATTCTGAATCCTTACTAACCTCACCGATAAATTCGATAAAAGCTAAAACATCGATAAGCTCGTGTATCATAATATTCTGTCTCTCAAAACGTGTCGAAATTTTCGCTTTTTCTTCTCTCATCTTCTGTAATTCTTGAATATCACGGTCTAATAAATCTTGAATAAATTCAAGACTCTGATTTAAAAATTGTTTCGATTTATTTTGAGGTAAAAAGCGAGACAATTTTTGAGGAAAATCAAAATCAAAATATTCTTTTAGAATTTTTTTTGTTCCCTCACATCCTTGTACAGAAGCGAAAAATGTAAAATTGTTTTCCTTCGTTTTAAAAAAAGACTTTTGGCGCTTTACAATTTGTTTCCAAGCTTGATCTAATTTAAATTGAGCAGAAATAAATTTACTAACATTTAAACCAAAGTATTTTGATTTAATACTAGCAAATAGAGATCTTCCAGCAATCCCCACTCCTGCAATAGCTCCAAACGCCCCAAGTCCTAGTAAATAAGTACTATACGATGTTGTATGCAACATTGATACTGTTAAAGCTGTAACCGGCGGAAAAGCTACATGAATACCTACCATAAGAGCCACCCATGCTCCACCCAGGATAATTGGTAAAGCTATTTTTAAAAGCTTATTCTTATGATTTTTTATAAGAAGTGCATCTTGATAATGTTGAGAGGGGCTTTGTAAAACCTCTCTCACGCAACCTTGAATTTGACCTGAATAACTCATTATTATCACCTTTTTATTACTTATATTAATAAATTTTATTAATTATATATTATAACATATTATTATTAATAAACTAAGCAATATAACAAAAAAACAATAACTAAAAACAAAATAACATAAATTAAAATATTACAATTACAAATAATTCATAATCTTTTTTTGAAAATCAAAAACTGCTAGTTCTTTCAGCTTTGCTTCGATTTCAACAGTGAGCTCTGGAATATGAAGCCAACTTTTTGGAAAGTCCTCAATATCAATATAATCTGAATGATTTTTAATATTTTTTTGATTCCATCCCTCTTTAGGACTGGATAAATGAAAAAGAGGCTCTCGATTCCAGGTTTTTAAAGCTTTCTCTGTCGCCTCTTGAATAGATAAAGAATCTTTTAAACAGCGATGATGATGCACATCATAAACAAGGGGTATCTTCAATTTTTCACATAAAGGCAATAAGTCATAAGGTGTAAAACTTCTATCATCATTTTCCAAAGTAAGCAGTTTTCTAACTTCAGGCTTTAATTGACATATCGTTTCTTCCAATCTTTTCAAAGCAGCTCTTTTATCTCCATAGACTCCACCTCCATGAATATTGATGACATCTGCACCTACATAATCTGCCAAAGAGGCATGATACTGAAGCTCTTTTATGCTATTTACCACAACCTCTTTATTTTTAGAATTTAATACCACAAATTGATCCGGATGAAGAGTTAGACGAACCCCTTTTGCTTTCGCAAATTGCTTAATATCGGATAATTCTTTTTCAATTTTTGAAAAAGCAGGCAAATCAGATAACTCATAGCCAGCTTCTGGATGAGTCATTAAAGGAAAAAATCTCGATGTAATACGAAAACATCCAATTTTGTTTTCAAAACAAAATTGAATCGCTTTTTTTAGGTTGGCTATATTATCTAAGATGATTTCCGAAAGATACTCTTTCCGAAATTCTTGCGGATGTTTCAGCAAATAAGTTGCCGTTGTAGTTCTGAAATGAATCTCTTCTTTGACAAAAATACAACAAAGCCCTAAACGTAACATATAGAGTAATCGCTCATACCTAGTTATATCCGGAGTTTATATGAAAAAGTTATTCTCTTCCAAATTATTTATTTTGATGTATTGCCTTTCAGGAATAATATTGGTTCAATTATTTGGATCATTATTTTCAATCCATGATGAATGTTGGTATCATTGTTTGAAAAAACCACCGCTTGTACCCCCTTCCTATGCTTTTGGGATCATCTGGCCTGTCCTCTACCTTTCTATTGCTTTAGCGTTATGGCTTCTCATCATCAAGCAAACAAAAAAAAGAAAAACAACCGCTTACATATTTTTCGGATTGCAACTGTATTTCAACTTTCTTTGGACATTTTTATTTTTTGGACTAGAAAGCCCCCTGCTTGCATTGATTAATGTTTTTTTATTAGACATCTTTTTGATTTTATCAATGATCGCAATCTATCCCATTTCCAAAATCTCTTTTAGTTTACTTATCCCCTATCTGCTTTGGGTACTATTTGCAACCTATCTGAACTTTGGATTTTTATTAATGAATTAAAAAGCGGCGATAAAATCGCCGCAAACCAATTTTTTAAACTAACTGACAGCAAGTACAGCAAGGATGATCAATCCCTTCTTGCACATCACCATCTTCTGCTAGAGTCATCTCAGAATAAGAAGGAATTTTACCTCTAATAGCATCCAAGGCAAAATTATAAATAGTTTGATGAACAATATATTCTGTATGTTCATCAATAAAATTAGAACAATCTACAATATGCACATTTTCAGGAATTCTTCTTGAATCTTCTTCACCAAAACTACCTAAAGCCTGATCCCATTCAACTAAAGGATATGCATAAGTTAGAATCTTATCATGCGTCGAACAAAAGGCATAAACTTTTTCAGCTTTCGTTTGCAAAGCCTGCCCATAAATATCACCTTCTTGTATGGATTCATTATCCACTGCCGGACAAATCAAAAAGATATTTCTAAGTCGCAGATCCAACGGAGAGGCATTTAGAGTTTCTAAAAAAAATAAATTACCCAAGCTGCCAGCTACAATATCAACCGTTTGAGCTGCAGAAGAGACCCTTTGCAAAAACTGTGCAAAAGAATGTTTAATCTGTTGAATATTTTTTTTCGCTTTAAAATATTCGAAAGTTTCATCACATCCAGGCCAGGCAATCCCTACCACTGAATCATAGGTTGATTGCATTCTATCATATACATTTCGGATGATTCTTAGGACATCCCCTTGAGGAGAACAATATCCATGTATAACAACAACGACTCTTTTACCTGTAATATAAGATAACTCATATAATGCTGGATCCATTGGATCGCTTGATCCATCAGAAAGAGATAAACGGCCATAATGCGGTCCTACAGATGGAATATCTGCATTCCAAATAGCTTTTCTATAACTGACTAAACTAACTGTGCTCATAAAAACTCCCCGGAATTTTTTGAGCACAAATTATATTTTTTAAAAAAATAATAACAATCAAAAAATAATTAATGATGCATCAAATGCAGAGCTTCCATGCCCATCACTAAAAATCCAATAATAAGAATTGCTGTTAAAAGAATTTTTCCACCAAAAACCTTATTCTTGGAAGGAAGCTTATGAGAATATCGACCGATCCAAACTAGCCAAGCTGGCAAAATACCATTTAAAAAGGCTTCTCCAAAACCTCCTGCAACCCCGATTGCAAGAACAAAAACGGCCGGTTTAAGCGTTGTAAAAATAAAAGGCGGCAAGAAAGTTAAAAGACATAAAACATAACGATGTTTTCCTGTTCGACGCATTCCAA
The DNA here is from genome assembly GCA_035447625.1 of Chlamydiales bacterium. GTDB lineage: Bacteria > Chlamydiota > Chlamydiia > Chlamydiales > SM23-39 > DAOTHK01. The sequence goes on along the minus strand of DAOTHK010000033.1, from coordinate 6,930 downwards.
GACCATCCCCTAGAAAATCCACTACGGAAAAAGCAACTCCCAAAGTAGATGTAACCAAAGCAAATAAAGCAAAAAGATTGCCGACTAAAGCTATCGAAAAATGCCCTGAAAGAGATTGCAAGGCGCTAGTGATCGGAGCACCTTTTTTCATTGTGGCAACAATGATGTCCTGTGGCAAAGCACCGATAATTAAAAACTGCCAGAATGTATACATGACAAACGGAATCAAAGTTCCATAAATGATTGCATATCTCATTACTTTTCCATTTCCCTTAAAGTGAAATGTCAAAGAAGGAATAATATTATGATAACCGAAAGCACTGAAAAGAACAGGCGCTGCAAACAGTGTTTTAGAAAAATGAGTCACTTCCAATCTGCTGAAATCAATTAATTCATTTCCCATCCCCATCAAAAGAAAATAAGAAACAAACATCCCTATCATTAAAATGTAATTGATCCGATCAATAAAAGAAATTCCCATAGCCACAATCACAGCAAATACAAGACCAAAAAAGCCATACATCTGCCATCCATGCAAATTCACTTCAAAAATTTTATTAATAATTTCTGCAAACAAAGGAGCTCCTGCAGCAAAATATGCTACAAGCAAGCAGTAATAAAGGAAAACAAAAGTACTGCCGGCTAAAACCTTTCCCTGATAACCTAAGAATCGATGTGTCATCGATAAAATATTTGCATCTTGATGCATCCATAAAGTTGCCTCTAAAAAAAGCAAACCTGTTAAAAGCATGAAAAGCCATACAAAGGCCGTAATCAAAAAAGCCGGTAAGAAACCCGCTTGTGCTGTAATAAGTGGTATTCCAAGCATTCCGGCACCAATTGTCGTACCGCCTATCAATAATGCTCCACTAACCACTTGTCTTATGGATATTTTATTTTCAGACATTTTTTATTTCCTTTTGAAACTGAAATACTTAATAAGTATATTAAAATAAATAACGCCATTGCAATCATAAAAATGAAAAACATCACCTTTCAAATAAAAGTAACTCCAAATGCTTCAAAAAGAAAAATTGATTTTGATACGGATCCCTATATCAAAGTTTGGATACATAGTACACCTGAAAAAGGCAAAGCAAATGCAGAAATCATCAAGCTTTTTGCCAAAACATTTTCGGTTCCAAAATCGAGCATAGAAATCATCAAAGGGCAGACATCTTCAATCAAGACTCTTATGATAACCTCTTTATCAGATGAAAAACATTTACAAATACAAACAGAAATTAATAAACCTGATATCTCTTAGATTTTTCTTTCAAAGAAATCTGCTTTTGATCTTTTTTCTTCAATGAATCTTTCCATTTTGAAAGATCTACTAGTGAAAAAGATTTATTACTAAAAAGAAAAAGCAAAAGCAAAAAGAAGATCACTGTCACTATAATGGTTTTAAAAGATTTCATAAAACCTCTCATCAAATTATTAATATTTTTATGACGGTTTAAAAAATTCTTTTAAAGAAAAAAAGTAAAATAGTCGAATTCATTAGAAAAAAAACGGTTTTTCCATGGTATAATAAGACCAAAATGAATTCTTAGTAGATTATGCTTAAAAAGATTTTTCTTCTTCTTGTGATTCAAATTTCCCTATTTGGAACTTCTTTGCATGAAAAAATTGCGCAAGGAAAGCAAGGTGATTATATTGTCACTTTACAAAACCGTACAATCTCAGCATTAATCATTCGCTACAATGACAGAAATAGTCTTATTTTGGATGAGGTAAGCCTTCCTGGTATCTATAAAAAAGAATATGCAACCAATTGGCCTGATTGGATTTCAAAAGGATTTCCAAAAAATTCCGCCCATTTTATTTATCATATAGATATCGCAAAGCAAAAAATGCTGAGCTGTTATGATTGTTCCACCAAACAATTTATTCAATTGGATTCTGAAAACAACCCTTTGAACTCTTTTTTTGCTTTAGATCTATTGAAACTTGAGAAAGAGCAAATGCGAAAAATCGGACCTTCTCCACAAAATGGGGAAATGGACCACCGTCCGATATGGAAACCTCCCTTTTATTATGAAGGAGCTAAAAAAGCTGTAACATTTGATGCTTATAAAACTATTTGGCCAAAAGATTCAACTGAACTATCTAATAAACAATTAACTGTTTACTTCATGAAAGATTTTTGTTTTCCCCATTGGATTGAAGTCTCAAATCACCACCTCTCTCTTGTTTTAAAAGCAATCGACAGTGGAAAAAACTCTGATCTAAATTTTACAGATTATCCATTGATTCGCCTATTTTCCATTCCCAAAATTAATTATGAAATCCTCTCTTTCAATATTTTTTCCATATTGGATCCTGAAAAGATTCAATTATCTCTTTATGGAAAACCTGATATTCCAATAAAAGCCACTTTCATAAAAAATCAAAATGCATTTTATGAATATACCTGTCAAATCAACTTAAAACAAATGACTTCTCTTGAAGCAAAAGATCAACCTTTTCATTTGATCGCTTCTTTAAAAAATGATGAGAATTTTCAATACCAAATTCCCTATCCCCTTTATTTTAAAAAAGAAACCCCAATCATTCCTTAACGTTTTGTTAAGAAGTTATGAACACTGAAAATTTCGTTTTTTAAGATCTTGTAAAAATAGATAGAAATATTTATAATGGAAAACCAATAAAGCTTAAAACCCTTATTTTTAGAAACTTACATCCTTGTTTCTTTCATTTTAAAAAAAACACCTAACTTCCTTATTTTCAATCCCACAATAGTTATCGACAAATTTTCCACAATTCCCCCTGCCTTGTTAACAACAAAGCACTTAAGTCATATTCCTCAATAGTTTTATTGATAAATTCAACTATCTTGTGTAAATTAAAATATCGCAAAATATTACCTTTCAAGGATAAAAATGGCTTCTTCTCATCATAAATACTCAATATCCAAAGCAAGAAAAATCTGTGCCCATATTTATAAGCAATACAAAAAAAAGAAAAATCGAATTGATCCAAAACAACAAAAACAATTCGAAGAAGATTTAGTCAAATTACAAAAAGCTGTGCTTGAAAAAGACAAAGAAAAAGCTCACATTATCGCAAAGGATTTGGAAAACCTATCCAAAACACACATTGTCAGCACAAAGATGGAAAAAGTTATCAATTTCATCCTGTCTGCAGCCTTTGCCCTAACCGTTGCCATCGGTGTCAGGCAAATGTGGTTTGAAAACTACACGATTCCAACAGGATCCATGCGCCCCACATTCAAAGAAAGAGACTTCTTAATTGTTTCCAAAACTACTTTTGGCATCAACACCCCTACTTCCACAGGCAACATCTATTTTAATAAAGATGCAATCAAACGAGGCGATACCATTATCTTTTCCGGCAAAGATATGGATATTCCAGATGTTGATACTCTTTATTTTTATCTAATTCCTGGAAAAAAAGTTTTTATCAAAAGACTGATTGGAAAGCCTGGAGATACTCTATATTTTTATGGCGGACATATTTATGGAATCGATGAGAATGATCATGAAATCAAAGATTTCTATCATGGCTCCTGGTTTCAAGATTTGGAACATATTCCATTCATCAATTTCAGTAAAACGGTGAAGACACCGAAAAGATCCCCTTTCGGAATCTTTTCACCCGCCGTATTTTATCAAATGAACGAGCCGATCGCCAAACTAACCTACGAAAATCCAAAACAAATCGATGGAGAACTCCTTCCGTCAGCAAGCAATATTTTTGTTTCCCATAATGATTACTATGATCTTTGGGGAATGAAAAATTTTGCCATGACAATCCTATTAACAAAATCACAGATGGAAGACCTATCTTCATTTAATTCTAAAAATCTTCCCGATGCCCCTCTTTATCTATACATGACTCATCATCCTTCCATTCATAATACCAAACTCATCACTGATGCCTATGGAAGATTACGTCCGGAACTTTCCTACTCATACTCTGCAATGCCTATTGATGAAGACCACCTAAAAATCCTTTTCAACAATCTTTATACTTCTCGTTTTACTGTTAAAAATGAAATAGCAACACCATTTGATAGAAGAAGCATTCCGAAACATCTGCAAGTCAAATTAGAAAATGTTCCTGATGGAACTTATGAATTCTATTTTGGAAAAGCTTATAAAGTTTATTCACTTGGCGTTACCAAACTACTTCCAAAATCCCATCCTATCTATGATTTTTCCATAAAAAGAGTCCAAACCCTATACAATTTTGGTCTCGACTTCATTCATCTTTACTCCCCATTATACAGACCAAGTCGCTACGCCTATTTTCGCGAAGGAGACTTTTACTTGATGGGAGCTAAAATTTTCGAAAAAAATGACTCAATCATTGAAAATTTCATCGACTTTGAAAAAAAGCAATCTTATCAAAACTCTCATCATATTCCTTTTACAGATACACTTCCCCCATTTAAAGAAGATGGTTCCCTTAATAAGGATTTCATCAAACAGCATGGGATCAAAATCCCTAATAAAATGTATCTGGCGCTTGGAGATAATCATGCTATGAGTGGAGATAGCCGTGAATTTGGATTTGTACCAGAGGAAAATTTAAGAGGTTCTGCGGCATTTGTATACTGGCCCATAAATAAAAGAGCCGGTCTTCCTGCTCAACCATCCCATCCTCTATTCACTTTTCCAAATATTACCATCTGGATCATTGCTATAGCTATTTTTGTGGGATTCTCGATTTATTTTAAAAAGCGGTTTGCAAAACCAATGAAGTTTTAAAAAAAGCCGTAGGATTTTTCCTACGGCTTTTTTCAATTAAGAAAAACTCAAAAAAGCAATTACGCTTTTTTGATTTGAATGATAGCTTTCTCTCCATTAAGATTCCATTCGCTACCATCATTTACCTGAAAGGCCAAAGACACAATCAGAACTTCATGATCTATATATTGCTTATAATTTTTATAACAAGCCTGAACCTTTTCAGTTGAATCAATCAACACATGAATACGGTCAGTCACTTCAAACCCTTGATCGCGACGCATTGTATTGAGTTTATTGACAATTTCACGAGCGAGGCCTTCTTCGATCAGTTCTGGAGATAATTGAGTATCAATAGCAAGCGCCAAATCTTCGTCATGCCCTGCCGCAACTCCTTCCTTCACTTTTCTTTCCACGTTCACCTCATCTATGGAAAGATCTATTGACTCCCCATTGATTTCAAGATTCAATTGATTTGTTTTCAAGAAATTCTCAAGACATTCTTGAGAAAGGGATTGTACCGCTTTTTGAATTTGAGGAACCATCTTACCAAATCGTTTTCCCAGAACTGGAAAATTCGGTTTTGCAATCAATTGCACAAACGCAGAAGCATCTTTTTTAAATTCAATTTCTTTCACATTCAGTTCTTCTTGGATCAAAGAAGCTTGTTGCTCTAAAACCTTTAAATCCTCCACATTTGCCGCCATAACATGCGCTTTTTGAAGTGGTTGCCTTACTTTGATTTTTTGTTCTTTGCGCAATGAATGACCAATGCTCACAGCTCTTTGGACTAGATCCATTTCCCTTTCCAAGGTCTTGTCGAGATACTCTTCATCCACTTGAGGATAATCGCATAAATGTACGGAAATTGGATCTGATTCCATTCTTAGCTGGGAGTAAATGGTTTCTGAAACAAAAGGAATGAATGGAGCCAATATTTTTGATAATGTCTTGATAACATAATAAAGAGTTCCAAAAGCCTCTTCGCGATCATCTGATGCAACTTCCGACCAAAATCTGGATCTGGATCTTCTGATATACCAATTTGTAATTTGTTCGATAAAAGCTAAAATAGGATCGATGGCAAGTGGCAGATCATAACGATCTAATGCACAAGTCACCTCTTCGATAACTTTTTGTGTCTTAGACAATATCCAACGATCAATATCCGCTTTTGGCATCAACTTTTTGGAAGTTGGCTTCCAATCATATATTTTGGCATATGTCGATAAGAAATAAAAAGCATTCCAGAATGGGATGATCGATTTACGGATCGTCAATTCAACACCTTTTTTACTAAAACGCAAATCCTCGGCTTTTACAGCTGGACTATGTAATAAATATAGACGTATCGCATCCGCACCGTATTCATGAATGACTTCTTCAGGATCTGGATAGTTTTTCAACCGTTTCGACATCTTGTTTCCGTCTTCAGCTAGTAAAATACCATTGACGATCACATTTTTAAATGCTGGCTTCTTAAATAAAGCTGTAGCAATTACTGTCAGCGTATAAAACCAGCCTCTTGTCTGATCCAATCCTTCTGCGATAAAATCTGCAGGAAAACCTTCTTCAGTAAGCTCTTTATTCTCGAAAGGATAATGATTCTGGGCATAAGGCATCGAACCTGATTCAAACCAACAATCAAAAACTTCTGTGATACGCTTATACTCTTTTCCATTATGATGAATCACAAGATCATCAATATGATGCCTATGCAGATTATCAATCGTTTTACCAGTTTTTTCTTCCAGTTCCTTAACGGATCCAATCACTAAAATGTCTCCATCTTCAGATCTCCATAATGGAATAGGAGTTCCCCAATAACGATTACGACTGATAGCCCAATCACGAGCATTTTCAAGCCACTTTCCAAAACGTCCATGTTTGATATGATCAGGCACCCACTCAATCTGTTCATTGGACTGGATTAACTCTTCTTTAATTTTTTCAACAGCTACAAACCATGTCGTCATAGCACGATAAATCAAAGGAGTATCCGATCTCCAGCAATAAGGATATCTGTGTAGGATCTGTCCTGCATGAAACACTGCATTTTGCTCTTTTAAAAAATGTATGATCTGTTTATCTGCATCTTTAACGAACATCTTGGCATATTCTGGAACTTCGCTTGTAAAATGACCATTATTATCCACAGGACATACAATATCGATTCCGGCATTTTTACAAGCGTAAAAATCCACCTCACCGAATG
>DAOTHK010000032.1:0-11299 GCA_035447625.1 Chlamydiales bacterium | reverse complement strand
GAAGCTCGGTAATTTTTTCCATATTTTCTTCAGTGAGAGGAAAAAAGGGTAAAATTTCATCCAACCTATTGATAAATTCAGGACGAAAATAATTTTTCACAACAGGTTCCAAAATCGCCATCATACTCTCTTTAGTAAAAGAATCTTTTTGAGTCTGCAGAGCCTCTAAAATAGCTTCTGCACCTAAATTGGATGTCATAATAAAAAGAGCATTTTTACAATTCACATGACGTCCTTTGGCATCTGTAATTCTTCCATCATCAAAGATCTGCAATAAAATATTCAGAACATCCTTATGCGCTTTTTCAATTTCATCCAATAGCACCACAGAATAGGGCCTGCGACGAATCGCTTCAGTCAATCCCCCTCCTTCTTCATAACCCACATATCCCGGAGGAGAACCGATGATTTTGGAAATGGAATGCTTTTCCATATATTCCGACATGTCCAAACGAATAATAGCTTCTTCTTGATCAAAAAGCTCCACAGCCAAGGCTTTCACAAGCTCTGTTTTTCCAACCCCTGTCGGCCCTAAAAACAAAAACGCACCTAAAGGCCTTTTAGGATCTGCCAGCCCCGTTCTGCTTCTTCTAATAGCTTCCGACACCGCTTCGATAGCATAGGGTTGCCCAATCACCCGTTTTGACAAAACATCCTCAAGTTCCAAAAGCTTTTGTTTTTCTGTCTCAAGCATCTTATCCAGAGGGATGCCAGTCCATTTGGAAACTATTTGAGCAATCAATTGCTCATCTACCTCTTCTTTCAAAAGGCGGGAAGGAAGTTCATCCAATTTTTTTTGTGTAATTTTCAGTGTTTCCGCAACTTTCGGCAATAAGCTATAACGAAGTTCCGCCACTCGATTATAGTCTGCCTTTCTTTCCGCTTCCTCTTCTTCAAATTTCAATTTTTCAATTTCATCTTTTTTTTCTTTTAAAGTCTGAATAATCGCTTTTTCTTCTTCCCAACGTAGATTCAATGCATCCAGCTCTTTTTTCTCTTCATTGATTTGAGCATCTATTTTTTCTATTTCCTCTTTTGATTTCCCTTCCTTTTTATATGCTTCTTTCTGCACCATCAAATATCCTAAGGATCTTTGTTTTTCATCGATTGGAAGGGGTCTCGAGCCAATCTGCATACGTATTAATGAAGCTCCTTCATCTATCAAATCAATTGCCTTATCCGGAAGCTGTCTGTCTGTAATATATCTTGAAGAAAGGTAAACAGCGGATGAAATCGCATCTTCTGTTATACGTACCCCATGATAGATCTCATATTTTTCTTTTAGCCCTCTTAAAATAGCTATTGCATCCTGAGGAGAAGGCTCATCGATTGTAACGGTTTGAAAGCGTCTTTCAAGCGCTGCATCTTTTTCAATATACTTTTGATATTCCGCCAAAGTTGTCGCTCCAATACAATGCAATGTTCCTCTAGCAAGAGCCGGTTTTAAAAGGTTGGCAGCATCCATAGCTCCTTCCGAGGCACCAGCGCCCACCAAGGTATGAACTTCATCGATAAATAAAATAGCCCTTCCTTCCTGTTTTTCAATCTCCTGCAAAATAGCTTTAAGCCTTTCCTCAAATTCCCCTCTGAATTTCGTTCCAGCAATCAAACTGGCAAGATCTAAAGCATATACCTGCTTATCCAATAATGAATCCGGCACATCTTTTTGAAAGATTCGGTGAGCCAGTCCTTCAGCTATCGCTGTTTTTCCAACGCCCGGCTCTCCGATTAGCATCGGATTGTTTTTCGTTCTTCTTGATAGGATCTGCATCGTCCTACGAATTTCCTCATCGCGACCAATTACTGGATCCAACTTGCCTTTTTGAGCCAAGGTAGTGAGATTTTTACAATATTTTTCAAGAGCTTGCATTTTATTTTCTGATGTTGGTGAATCCATATGATGATCCCCTCTTTTAGTCATAATTTTTGATTGAATTTCTTCATAAGATAAAGAACCTTTAAAATGTACAAAAGGTTCAAAATTTGATTGATAAAAAGCTAAAAAGACATGATCGGAACCTATATAAGAGTCTTGCATCTCTTCAGATATTTTTTTGGAATCCTTTAAAATTTTTTGCAGATTCGGTGATGGAGGGATTTCTTCTTGAGGAGAGGAAAATACAGGCACCTTATCAATAAACTGCTGACTCTTTTCCATAAGAGCCAAAGGATCTATCTCTGCCATTTCACAAAGAGCGTAAAAATACCCTTCCGTCTCTAATAAAAGAGCATATAACAAATGATTTTCTGAAAAATAAATCTGCCCCTTTTCCTTAGCAATTTCAACAGAAGTATTTAAAGCCTCAGTCACAGCATCAGTAAATTGAAAACTCATTCTTACCGCCTTTTTCTCAATTCTCTAAATTTTGCATCAGAATGTCAATCTTCAATTCCAATGAAATAAAAAAGGCTTATCCAAACAATGGATAAGCCTTTAAATTCACTTATGAATAAAACTTTTACTCGCCAGACACTACTGACTTTAATTCATGATCGATTGTTAGTCTTTCTCTAGAAGCTTTCTCTAATCTCTGCAAAAGAAACATTCCTATTACAGGAATCGCCAACAAGATCAGCTCTTTTTTCAAAAAAGAAACGGTAAAAATCACCGGCAACATAAAAGGTAAAGTCATAGCTATAAAAAGACTTGTTAATAATAAAAATCGTTTTTTTGCTACCAAGAGAACTTTTTGTACTGTCGCATCAATTTTTTGACGAACTGTTTGCATTAATTGAGTTATATTACCTGGCACTTTTGGTACTGCACGTAACATACACCCTCCTTTTAATTACTTATTAATAAATAACAATTATACCACACATAACAATAAAAAATAATTATTAAACTAATTTTTATTATTATTCATAGAATTCAAACAAAAAAACTATTGTCAACTTCAACTTAAATCAAAATTAAACAGCATAACCCATTAACACACAAATAATTAATCAACAATAACAAAAAAACTACGAAAACTAAAAAAATTCTTACAAAATTTCATCTAATGAAGCATCAAAATACTCAAAAAGAGCCATCCATTTCATTTTCTAAAAGAGCTTTCTCATTTTTTTGAATAAAAAAATTGCCCTAAAACAGCTTTAAACCATTTCAAATGATCAAAAAAATGAATCAAAACAAGAAACACGAAAACAAGTCCGCTGAAATCATGAAAACACTTCCAATAATAGCGCCCCAACCCCCAAATAGAACCTCTTTCAAATATCCAAAGCAAAAACCCCGTCAAAGAAACCATTAAAAATGAAAGCGTCATCAAAACATCAATTAAGAGACGAAAATTATTTCTTTTCAAGATCTTACCTCCTTTTCAAGCCGATCGATCATATCGGAAAAAATATTTAAATACTTTGGATAACCCGCAAGAACGGGCTCCATCTTCAAACTAGCATCCACAAAATCCCGATGATAGGGAATATATCCAATAACAGGAATATTTTGATCTTTTGCATACGCTTCAATAGATAAACAAAAACTACTTTCCAAATCAAATTTATTAATCACAATCCCACATGGAATCTGAAAATGCTTGGCTAAATAGACCATTCTTTTCAAGTCATGCAAAGCAGATGGAGTCGGTTCTGTTACAGCAACTAAATAATCAGCGCCTGTAATTGATGCTATAACAGGGCAGCCGATACCGGCTGCCGCATCTACAATAATTCTTTGAGGATTTTCATCTACAATGATTTGATCCACATATGCACGAACATAAGAAACAATCTCACCGGAGGCCAGTTCCCCTAATTTCAGTTCCCCCAAGATCAAATCCACTCCGTAATTTTGTCCTCTATACAACATCCCTATTTCTTTACGATCTTCAGAAATGGCACCGACAGGACATGCTATAAAACAGGCTTTGCAACCTATGCAGCGATCCGGCACAAAAGCAGGTTTTCTTCCCGAAACAAACGCAATCGACTGTTGCTTACAAACTTTAGCACATTGACCACATAAGATGCATTTTTCAAAATTCCATTTAGGAATCACTTGATAAATGGGTTCTACTATGTTTTTAGTAACATTCAAAAGCAAATGATCGTTAGGACATTCCACATCCACATCGACTAAAAGTGTTTTAATTTTTTGAGTATATGCATACGCCAGAGATGTCGCCGTCATCGACTTCCCTGTTCCTCCTTTTCCTCCGGCAACTGTGATAATCATGTTCTATGCTCCTGACACACATCATCATGACTTGCTATTTTCTTTTCACTATTTTCAAAAGCAAAATAGATCTTTTCAACAGTTTCTCCTTCCAGAACATAAACCTTGATATCCAACTGAGAGCAAAGATCCAAAGCCTTAGGCCCTAATCCCTTGCAAAGCAAAACAGTAACACCATGACTTTTTAAAATTTCTGCAGGATACTGACCTCCTCCATGATGAGACCCTTTATTTTCAATAATTTTTATAAGAGTTCCTTTTTCATCCAATAATGTATAAGTAACACTACGACCAAAATGCTCTGCAACTTGTTCTTTCAATCCCTTATCACCTAAAGTTGGAACCGCTATTATCATCTTACATAACCTCACTTAATTCATTTTTCAAAAGAGTTTCAATGCCCTTTTCAACAGATCCTGAAAAAGAAAACACAGGAATATCGAATTGCTTTAAAATAGATAAAGCGCGCGGTCCAATATGACCTGTAATGACTGCATCAATATTTTGTTTTGCTACATATTCTGCAACAGTTGGCCCTGTTCCTCCCTGCATATCTTTATGTGGGTTTTCTAAAATTTGAATATTTCCAATATTCCCATTTTCAATCGTGACAATTAAAAACATCTTCGCACGTCCAAAACGAGCGTCAACCAAACTTTTAGCATCATCTCCTACAGAACTTACCAATATTTTCCCATTTTCAAAATTCTTCTCTTTCATGAAAAAATCTCCTCCTTCCACTTTTATCGCCATTCCCTTAACAAAAGCCGTCGCAACTTTTTTTCTAGCTTCCACAAGTATTCTATGAAACGTTGGCTGGGATACCTGCATCTTTTCTGCCGCCTGTTTTTGCTCGAGCTCTAAATAATCTTTTAAACGAATTGCTTCAAATTCAGGCTCCGTCAAGCAAATTTGCTCAAGCTCAGATACAGAAACACCTGCAGGTTTAAAAAAAAGTTTTGAATTTATTGATATTCGACATCTTCTTCTAGGTCTAGGCATAATTTTTCTCTATTTTGAATATATATTCAAAATACCAAGATTGTATTAATTTGTCAAAAAAAGTAATATTTGAACCAAAAAATCCTCTATGAAAATACTGATATTTGGAACCCCTGGATCCGGAAAAACCACTATCGCTTCAAAACTTAATCAAAAAGCTCCGATTCCCCTCTATCATATAGATTCATTATTTTTTCATCCGGGTTGGATCGAAAAAGAGTCTTGTTTGTTTTTAGATGAATTAAAAAAAATAATCCAAACTGAAGACTGGATCATTGAAGGCAATGCGATGCAATCCCTTCAACTTAGATATCAAAATGCTGACATCGCTATCTATTTGAATTTTCCTCGCCGTATTTGCCTTTTTAGAGCCTTTAAACGCCATATCCGTAGCCTTATTCATTCCAAAAAGAATCCTTCCAGCAAACTCACATGGAAATTTTTACGCTATCTTTGGAACTATTCCAAACGCTATCAAATGCAAATTGAAAGCCTTCATAAGAAATATCCCAAAGTCATATTTTATGAAGTCAAAAACAGAGAACAAATAAAAAAGCTTATTCACAAACTGAATAAGCTTCATTTATTAAATTAATAATTCAATCTTAAAGATCTTCTTCATCAGAAGTTTTTTTTCAAAGCAAAGGCTTGATAAAACTGTCTAAACAACTTTTCTTGATGAAAATTTCTGATTATATTACCTTCAGATTCATCTTTTTTGCTTTTGTCTAAATACAGATGATAACCAAAAAGCATCTCGTAAAAAAACTCATAAAAGCCTTCATCAAAAATTCTTGTATAGTCTGTTTTTATTACCCTAGTTGTATCGGAATATTTTTCAGAATTTAACATTCCGGCAAAATCCCATTCTTCTATAAAAAGCTTCATATTTTCTTTAATCTTTGAATAATAAGCACCAGACATAGCATCGTATTCTAAAAAGAAGTTATAAAATGCATCATCATGCACAACATGCCTTATTCGATAATCATCAAACATATCACATATCGCAGATTCCTTAAATTGAATGATTCTCTCTCTGATTTTTGGCCAATTAATTCCTAATTCTCTAATTTCAAGCTCAAAATAAAGTTTATTCAGTTCTTGTTCAAAACTTTCTTTTTTAGCCACAAGCTCTGAATTTCCTAAATTACTTGAATGATCAACAATCCACTGCATCTTACAAGTAAGTTTATCTATTCCACGCTCAAACAATCGCTGTTCTTCTTTTGTGATTTTTGAAGATTTCTGAAGTCCTTTTATCTTCTCCTTTAAACCTGTCATCACATATTTCTTAAGATGAATCATTTTGCCATCATGATCTACTCTCCGAGCAATATCCGATTCTTCAATATCTAAATTTCCTTTATTCCAAGAAAACACTTTCCAATCATCAGAACGGTAATACTCAAAGAATTCCTTTAGGCCTCTAAATGGAGAAATTTGAAACTCTCTACAAACGCTTACCTGAACAGCTTTTGAATATTTATATACCAATGCATGGATTTGCTTTTGATATTTAAAATAATTTTCATCTAAAAATTTCTTCAATTTTTCGGTTTCTTTAGAGTTCCTTACTTGTCCCTCTTTAGTTCGATCTAAAACCCTTTTCAACGGAGAAAGCTTATAATTAATAATAGCTCTTCTAAGGTAAACAACTGCGAAAATACTTGCCAAAGCCACAGCCCCGACACCAGAGGCCGCAACAGCTGTAAAAGAAAGCTTTACAAGACATGCTCCATAACATGTTGAAAAAACAGCACCAATGGATGCCATAGCAGTTTTAACAATAGCGCTTTGAAGAATTTTTAAATCCTCTTTAACACTGATTTTCGACTTAACAAATGCACGATTAAGTTCTTTCTTATAAGTACCTATCGGATTTGCCACAGAATAAACCTGTCCCATATTAACCTTTTTATTTGTATTAATTATTATATAATATAATTATAACATTTTTTAATTAAATTAACAATATCTTAACAAAAGATAAAATTAAATAAATTCTTGTTAAATAATTACATCAACAAAAAACACATAAATATTTCATTTTCAATAAGATACAAAAACCTCTCAAAAAACGAGAGGTTGAGACAAAAAAACGATTAAAATATCGGTTCATTTTCCGTTAATGACAAATTCTAAAAAACGGAAGAGGGTTATTTTGATCAAAAATATAGGGATTCACCTGTCTTTGCAATAAATCGGTATCTATTGAAATATATCGTTTAATATCAGGATCAAAATAATAAGGCCCAAAATAAACAAGTCCGATTTCTGCATCGTAACGTTTTGAATAGAATATCCAAGGACATAATGCTGTTTGAATTTGATCCAAATTCTCACCAAAAGGCTCTACCGAATAATTTTCTAAAACCTTGTTAGTTTTACTATCGATAACTTTTATCACCCTTCCCCAAAGATCATGAATCGGTATATAAACTTGCCCCTCTTTTTCAATAGCTATAGCTCTTATACGATCCTCATTCATTGTTTTTCCAGGAATACGCAGAAACTGTAACTTTCTATCTTGAAAAGAAGCTATTTCAAGTTTTTCATCATAAATATAGAATTCTTTTCTCGACTCTGAATTAACAATTATTTCTTTTGAAAGACGTCTACCCATAGAGTCATAAACAAATTTCACAATTAAATCACCTCTAAGACAGTGTGTCAAACGACCTAAAGCATCATATTGAAAAACGAAGATTTCTCCATTTTTCTCTTTTTTGATTAGATTGCCGTTTAAATCATATTCTAAATGAATATCGTTATATCCCTTCAATTCTGCTAAAGATGAATATTCTCCTTTTTTTAAATTATAATAAGGTTCATATGTATCATTTGAAATCAGCTGCAGACATTCCTCATGCGCATAATCTTGCTTTTCCTCATCAACCTGAATGGATGTCAATAAATTCTTCTCATCAAACTGATATTCAACTGTTACAAAATCGGACTGCTGTTTGATCTTATTTTCTTCCGCATTAAAGCGTGTAACATTACTACTATCTTTATTGAGTAATGTTTCATAACAACCATCTAAAAGCTTTTTATAAGAATGTGTATAAGCAATAGAATTATCTTTTTTCGTCCTAATAATGTGATGTATACCCTCTTTTGAATAGATATAAGCAATTTTCCCAAACTCCTTCAAATCAATTAGAGTTTTTCTACCATGACGATCATATTGTTTTTCCACTCTATTACCATCCGGATAGATTTCACAAATAAGGCGTTTCAAATCATCATACTTTTGAATCAACTCCAAATTATTGACCGTATCAATAATTTTGACCCTATTCCCCGCTTCATAAACATAATCATAATGCACTGTATCATCAGATGATTTAATAGAGACCAAATCATTTGCCTGATTATATTCATATTCAACAAAAACTTGATCCGGATTCACTATTTTACTAAGCAACCCCTCATCATTGTATTCATACTTGCGAATCTGTTTGTTTTCATCACCTCTGATAATCTGGATAATTCTTTCTTGATCATCGTATACAAACTCAGTTTGATACTTTTTTGTTACATCTTCAACTTCATAACTTATTTGATATTTCAACAAATTATGATTCTCATCATAATTTCTAATTTCACAAAAAAGTAGTTCTCCATTTACACCATACACATTTTTAGAGACTTGATTCTCCAACTCATCTTCAATTATCTCTACTTGCATCTCGTCAGAAACTGGATAATCAGGCAAATCAAAAGACATCAGAAATATTGGAAAAACCATCAAAATTGGAACAAACCACTTCATAAAGACCCCTCAAAAAATTAATAAAAAAATTTTTAATCCATCCAGCATTTTTTTCGCTATAAAAAAGGAATTTTCGACCTAAATGCAAAAAACCAACAACTATTTATAAAATAAAGATATTTTTATATATTAAATATAAATAAGTTCGTTACATTTAATAAAATGAATGTTAAACTTAATATTATTAATAATAAAAAAGGAATAAAAAAATGGATTTTAGTCATTCACCAATAATCTGGAGCAGAAACGCTGTTTTAGACCACCAAAGCTATGCTCTTGATAATATTTATATTCGTGCACGAAGAACTGCTGACGGGAAAGGAGAAATAAAAGTGGGCTCACATAGAGATCATCTTATTCCCCTTTTAAGCAAAATCATCGAAATATGCAGAGCCTTCTTTAAAAACCATAACCTGATCGAGATTCACGATTTTCCCGAAATGGCAAGCTTCCATTTCTCTTTAGAAAAACATGCAAAAATTCATAATATTGAACTTAAAAAGTCATAAGTTTTTATTTACCTTGAAATAGGGAATTGCTATACAGAACTTTATTACTAAATAAAGTTCTGTTTTTATTATGAAAAATTTCTTATTTTACTTTTCTCTCTATTTACTCAGTTGCATATCTCCCCTTTATGGAAAAACATCGCACCATCACTTCATCACAGATTTAAGAATCACATCAGAAGCCAAAAAAGCTTTAAAAGCCTTTGAAATACCAGGCGCTTCAATTGGCATTATTCATAAAAATGAAATCATTTATATGAAATCTTTTGGTTACCGCGACCTTGAAAACAAATACCCAGTAACTCCCAATACTATCTTTCCCATCGGCTCTTTATCCAAAGCCTTTACAGCTGCCATTACCTGCATGCTTGAAGATGAAAAAAAACTAGATCTCAACACCCCTGCAATCCAATATTTCCCCTCTTTTAAATTTGAGAACCCATACGCGACAAAGCATCTGACTTTAAAAGATCTACTTACACATTCCTCAGGACTTTTCAGACATGATTTTGTCTGGTACCACCGCAAAGCAACAAGACAAGAGCTTATAAATACAATCCAATACCTACCTCTTTCATGCGACATAAGGCAATGTTTTCAATATAATAACCTGACCTATACACTTATCGGAACTATTATCGAGCATATTTCAGACATGTCCTTTGAAGAGATGGTTCAATATAAAATTTTCGACCCTTTGAAAATGAAAAATTCAAATTTTTCAATTTCAAAAATGAAAGAAAGCAATAACTTTTCTTTTCCTTATGCAATAAGAAATAATCAAGTTCAAAAAATCCCTTTTTTAGATATGACAAATGTAGCACCTGCCGGAGGTATTAATTCCAACCTTGAAGACATGCTTCAATGGGTAAAACTCCAACTTTCAAATGGCACATTCAATAATCATATTTTTTTCAAAAACGACACTTTAAAAAGCATGCATACCCTTCAATTTGCAAACGCAGAATATCCTGAAGAAAGGCTTTATCTTTTAGGGTACGGCCTAGGTTGGCTTATTGGAAACTATGGCGGCTATTATTTAGTGGGACATTCTGGCGAAGTTGATGGATTCAATGCTCAAATCACCCTAATACCAAAAGAAAATCTTGGCATTGTCATTTTAACCAATAATGGAGATACCGGAAGCGATTTCATCTCTTGTTTAACCAATACCATCTTGGACCGCTATTTAAACCTCTCTCCCATTAACTGGCTTCAGAAAATTATTAATGAAAATAATCAAGAAAATACTTCTGAAGAAACACTTC
The DNA here is from genome assembly GCA_035447625.1 of Chlamydiales bacterium. Lineage (GTDB taxonomy): Bacteria > Chlamydiota > Chlamydiia > Chlamydiales > SM23-39 > DAOTHK01. The sequence continues at coordinate 559 of DAOTHK010000032.1, read as the reverse complement.
AACCAAGCACTATTTTTCCTCCTCCTAATAATATCAATCTCTCCCAGTATACCGGCTCATATATCAATCAAGCCTATGGAACAATTTCTATCGTTATAAAAAACAAGCAACTGCTTGTCACATTTCATGCGATGCAAGCCCCTTTGAATTTTCTGAAAAAAGATTCTTTTGAAATGGATGAGAACAAATCCTTTGAAGCTCTTAAAGGACTTCCTATCCAATTCATCAGAAGTAATGATCAAATAATTAATTCCTTATCCATTCCTTTCCAAGGAATTGATATTTTATTTGAAAAACAATAAAAAAAAGTCGCAAGATAAACTTGCGACAAAAGATATCTAATAAAGCCAAAGATCTTTACAAACTTTCTTCTAAATAGAAGCCCTTTCAGAACGATTCAAAATCGGTAAATGCTCAAGCATTCCACAAACCTTTTCTCTTCTTTCTTTTAAAGAATTTTTACCCAAAATGATTTTGCAAATAGTAAATCCTACAACAAAATATGTCAATTTAGCTACTGGCTCTACAATAAGACTTAAAATAGAAAAAGCAACCAAAC
>DAOTHK010000031.1:0-11310 GCA_035447625.1 Chlamydiales bacterium | reverse complement strand
CATCTATTGGATGTGGGGTGGCTAATTGGGAATGTGGATTGCAATTGTCTGAAAAAATAAGAGAAAATGCTCAATTTTATCGAGAGGGGAATCGTAAAGAGGCTTTGAGGCGTTTATCTATTGTTAATTTAGATTTATATCAATTCCTATTACTCAATAGAGATTTAATTTCTTACGATCAAGAAGTAAATTTATATGTTGCTTATGCAAATAGTGATGAAATGATTATAGAGCACGTGGTAACAGATCCGTATGATTTTTCATTAACACAACCTTTGCCACGGAGTGAACCTTTTCAGAGGTCCTATTTTGATATGTTTTCCAGGATTGTAATAGCTTCTGAATATGGAAATACAAAAGATGTCGATATAGTGTTTGTCGGTTGTTTAGAAAAACATTTATACATGTTTTATCATGTAATGAGTGAAAATGGTTTTTTGTATAATGTTTCAAATGTTGAGGTTTATGATAACAATAATTGCCTTATAGAGCAGATTGTTAATGGATTGGAAGGTGGAAAAAGAATACGCATAATTTTAAGCGATTCTTTGCAAAGGAATGCTTTTAAGTCTTTAATGATGGCTGCGGAAGATTTTACCTGCGTGACCGGTGATATGAGCTTTTCAGAAGCAATTTCGATGGATAAATTATTCTTATATCAATTGATGTCTTGGAAAGAGGATCATTTTGCTTGTTATTTAACTCTGATTGAAACGTTATTTCCAAACCCTGAAGAACCAATTCGACATTATATGAAGATAATGGACTTGATTCATAGGGGTAAGATAAATTGTCAAAGGGATTACGAGAATGGTATTGTTTGGCTTGCTGCATTATTAAATGATCAGAATTTAAAAATGCAAATGAAAATGTTGTATGATCATTTATTTGAATTTTATTCTTTTAAAGAGCATTTGGAGGGTAGAATCAAAGGTATTCGTTTCCCCATGCAATTTCAACAAATAGAAAGTCAAGTACGGGATTCTTTGGCATCGATAACAGAAAGGTGTCGAAAAGGTTGATGTTTAGTATTCATAGAAATTTTCTTACTATTTAGTCATAAGGTTTTCTTTTTTCATGTTTCGATCCCATCAAAAATATTTTTGGTTTTGTTTTTCTATATGACAGAAAAAATTTAAAAAAGGAGTTATTTAGGTATTTATATAATTATATTTAGTAACTGATTTGTAATTTTAAATATAAGATGTTTTATATTTGTTTTTATGTTAAAAATGATGGAAAAATATTTTATGAGTTAATTTAGTATGCCATTTTTACCAATTTTAGATTCTAGTGTTGATAGAATTTCTATATCTATTCCTGGAGTCGATTTAACTGATGAGAATCAAATATTTATAGATGAGACAATTAAACATTTTGTTAGAAGATATTTAATGACTCCTCATTCGGAAGAATCAATTTCTGATTGTGATGAACATTTTTCTTTACTATGTGCGTCGAGAATTTCATCGATATTGCCAACTCCTGAAGCTTTTTCCATAAAAGTGTTTTCTGAAGTTTGTGGTGGAGGATCTGGAGATCTTTGTTTTGGTATTGCAACTTTGCAATTTTTAAAAAAGAGTTTTTCGGCTGCAAATGTGGAGTTACTTGTTTTAGAAGAAGATTATGATCATGCTATACACTTAGCGCCTTCTTTATCGGGTTTCATTCAGTCAATTGATTTGGAATCTATTCAAGAATCTTCTATGGAAACGGATATATTAATTACAGCGCCAGTTATTCAAAGTTATATTGCGGATATATTTAAGAACCAACCTGTTGAATTTAGATATTGTGAATATGGGATGGTTCCTTTACCGGGAGATGGTTCGGAGTCTATTGGATGCGGAGTTGCTAGTTGGGAATGCGGGCTTCAGCTTTCGGAAAAATTAAGAGAAGAGGCTCAAAGATTTCGTTTAGGAAATCGTAAAGAGGCTCTTTTGCAATTGGAATTTTTAAATCCCGAGTTATATCGATTATTGTTATCAGGTAAAGATTTATTTTTATACGATGAAGATACGAGTTTGTTTTTTGGTTATGCAAACTCAAGCCAAGAGATCTCATCAGAAAAAAGAGATCCATATTCTTTTTCGTTGTTTCAATCAGTTCAGCAATATGAAACATTTCAAAGATCCTATTTTGATATGTTTTGTCGAATTGTTTTAGCTTCTGAAAATGAAAAAACAAAAAATATAGATATTGTTCTTGTGGGTTGTTTTGAAGAGGATTTGTATCATTTCTTAGATGGGATGAAAGAGTCTGCTTATTTACATAACATAAGAGTTATTAAGATTTATGATACTCCAAATATCTTGATGGAAGAATTTAGCACCGGATTGAAAGAAGGGAAATCAATACGCATAATCTTAAGTGGTTCTTTACCAAGAAACTCATTTATGTCTCTTATGATGGCTTCAGAAGATTTTACCTGTGTTACCGGTGATATGAGTTTTTCAGAAGCGATTTCCATGGATAAAACTTTTTTGTATCAAATGATGTCTGGGAAAGAGGATCATTTTAACCATTATTTGGCTCTTATTAGTGAAGTCTTTCCAAACAAAGAAGAACCAATTCGTCAGTTTATGGAAGTGATGGAATCCGTTGGTAATGCTACGATCTCTTCTTCAGGGGATTATGAAAGATGTGTGGAGATGTTTGCTTCTTTGTTAAAAGAACCAATATTACAAGAACAAATGAAAATATTATATGATCATTTGTTTAAATTTTATTCTTTTAGAACTCATTTGGAGGGAAGAATTAAAGGTGTTTATTCTCGTGAAGCATTTCAGCGAATTGAAACGGGTGTGCGTGAAGTTTTAATCGATTCAAGAGAACGTTCTCAAAGAGCTTGATTCTATACTACTATTTTTTATGAGATTTTAAGATGCATTTTTTCTACAAGTTCCATGGCAAAATAAAAAAATATTTTTGATGGGATCGAAGAAATAATTGATTAAGATTTTTTAATTCGATAAGTTGAAATGAATTATTTGGAGAAAAACGTGAAGAAGTATTCGAAAAAGGAGATGGCCTCCTATCTGGATTCAACAAATTTAAAGCCGGATGCGACATTTGAAGAAATTGAAAAGCTTTGCTCCGATGCTTTGAAATATCAAATGAAAGGGGTTTGTGTGAATCCTGTCTATATTCCATATGTTGCGGACAGGCTTGCCGATACCAAGGTGTTGCCGATTGCAGTTGTGGGGTTTCCACTTGGAAGTAATTTGTCTTTGGCCAAAGCTTTCGAAGCAAAAGAAGCTGTAACTCAAGGGGCTTTGGAAATCGATATGGTGATGAATATCGGTGGATTAATCGATAAAAAGTATGATCTGGTTTTCGAAGATATCAAGGCGGTTGTGGAAGCTTCCAGTCAGTTTCCAGTCAAAGTGATTTTAGAAACTTGTCTTTTGAGTCATGATCAAATAGCGATTGCAACAGCTCTTGCTCACGCAGCTGGTGCCAACTTTGTGAAGACAAGTACAGGTTTTTCCAAAAAAGGTGCTACAGAAGAGCATGTGAAGCTTATGAGAAAAATTGCTCCGGATTCAATGGGTATCAAAGCCTCGGGAGGAATCCGCAGTTTGGAGGATGCTTCGAAAATGATCGAAGCTGGAGCTACCAGAATCGGTACTTCTGCAGCTGTTGAAATCCTAAAAGAGATTTCAATATAGAATAAATTAAATAAGAAGAGGGTCTATGGAATTGATCAAAAATGAAAAACGATCTATCAAAAAAGGTTGGATCGTAACACTTGCAGGGGCATTGTTTTTCTTTTATGCTTTTGTACAAGCGAATATGATGACGGCATTAAGTCCGTATTTGCAAAAAGCATTTGGCGCTACCGTTCAGGATATGGGATTTCTATCAGGTTGTTTTTTTTATTCCAATGTTATCTTTTTGATTCCTGCTGGATTGATTTTGGATCGTGTTTCGATCAAAAAAATCTTTTTCTTTAATTTGCTTATTGCAGCTTTTGGAACTCTTTTATTTGCGATGACTACAAGTCTTTACATAGCGGCTTTTTCCAGGTTCTTGTCAGGAATTATGATGGCGTTTGGTCTTATTGCCTGTTTGAAGCTGGCATCGCTTGTTCTTCCTGCAAGATTCATGGGTCTTGCCAGTTCTTTGATTGTGATGATAGGTATGTTCGGGGGTGTTTTTTCTCAAGCCCCACTAGCACTTGTGATCGAAAAAATGGGTTGGAAAGGAGCCGTTTTAGTTTTATCTTCTATCGGATTTATACTCTCTTTTGTTTTATGGGCTGTGATTTCTTTGACAAAGGTGGAAGAGTCTTTGGAAAAAATGGATCAAAAAATTTCTATCTTTAAAAGCCTTTCCATGGCTTTTAAAGAAAAACAAAACTGGATGGCAGGTCTTTTTATTTCTCTTCTAAATTTTCCAGTGGCGATTTTAGGAGCCTTATTCGGTATTACTTATCTTATGAACTCTTTTAACGTCGAATACATTACAGCGGCATCCATTGTTTCGATGCTCTTTTTAGGGATGTTGATCGGATCACCTGTTTTCGGCCTGATTTCCGATAAGATGGGGAAAAGAAGGTTTCCCATGTTGATCGGATCGGTTTTCTGTTTGATTTTCGTGATGATGGTTCTCTACTCTTCAATTACTTCTATAGCTGTATTACATATGCTTTTTTTTCTAATTGGTTTTACCTCTGCTTCTCAAGCTTTGGGTTATCCGATTATTTCCATGAGCAATCCTCCGCATGTAACAGGAGTTGCTTTAAGTTTAGGCGCTATCCTTATCATGGGGCTTGGTTATGGTTTCGGGCTTCCTTTCGTCGGTTTCTTAATAGAGAAATGGGGGGCTGGACAAGCAGCTTATCATCATGCCTTTCAAATTATGCCAATCGGTATAGTTCTAGCCATGTCGATGGTACTCGGCTTGAAGGAATATAAAATGGAACTACAAAGTTCTTAGTGAAAAGGGGCTGAAAGCCCCTTTTTTTATTATATTTGTAGAATATATCGGTTAGTAAACCCGCCTCTTTCTTTTTGCTTGCGGTTTTTGATTTCAAAAAGTTTTTCGTAGATATATTATTTTTAATAAAAAAATATTTAAAAAATATTAATTCTTTGCAAATATTGTTTTCTAAGAATTGAGGTGTGTATGGATATAGACTTCAGTAAAGAAATCTTAACTCCTATCGAGGTTATTTTTTCATTTAGTAAAATACCAGCATATCTTTTTCCAAAAAGGATGATGGAAGAAGATTATCAATCCATTAAAAATATACAGTCTATTGTACATAATTTTAGAAAGTGTGTTCGTCAGTGGTATGAGTTTATGTCTCGAACAATTCCTGGGTGGAGATTTATTACTACAGCTATTTGTGATTATTTTATCCCTATCTTGTATATGATCGATGGATTATTTTCTTATGCTGGGTTTTTACCCGATTATGAAGAAACACCAATCCTTTTAGTGACATGTGCTGTTGTGGGTTCCATATTTATAGAGACAATAAGCAGAGTTGTTATTCATTTATTAATGATGAAACAAATTAAAATGTTTAATGATTTTGCGATTCAATATAAAGAAAAGTATTTAATAAAATCTGAACATGAGCAAGGAGATTATTTAGATCGAGTAACAATCCCTTTGTCTTTGCATTCAGATTCTTATTTTCTGAGCCATCTTTGCGATTTAACAGGAATGCCACTTCGTAACCCTGTTAAGTTCAATCGATATAATCTTATTATAGAAAAAACTGTAGCCGAAAAATTATTAATAGAAATTTCAAAAAGAGAAAAAAAGACTTATGTTTTTTCAGATTTATTTACACCTATGGATAGTATGAAGGCAAGAATTGATCGGAAATTGGAGTTTTACCAAAGAGAATCGAATAGACAAATTGAAATGATTCATTCACAAGTTTGATGAAAATAAGGAATTTTTTTTTAAAAAGAGGTATTAATGGAAAATATGATTGGTCGATTGTGTGATTCATATAAAAAAATTCCAGGATTTATTTTTCCTAATAATTTGTTAGAAGCAGATTATCAGAAAATTGAAGATATTCGTTCTGTTGTTTTTAATTTTCAGAAAATAATGAGAGAGAGCTACGAGTTTCTTTCTCGGAAGGTTTTTGGCTTTAGGTTTATTGTTACAGCAATTTATGAATTTATGCCTATTGCTGGTTTAGGTATAGGTGGTTTGATGGCTTATTCAGTAGATTTTTTTGTTGCCATGACAATTCATGAATTTATTTTCTATAGTTTTGGAATTTCCATATTGATGAAAACTTTTTTTGCTGCAATGCATTCTTATAGAGATTTAAAATTAGCGAGTGACGAATTTGTTTTGCGATATCAATGCCGTAATGAGCTTTTAAAAAAAATGAAAGAAGAAAGCTTCGAATGTTTATTAGAAAGAGAAACTATTTGTCCTACATTATTGGGAGATAAAATTTTTCGGAAGATTCGATGTCATTTTACCGGCTTACCTATTCGTTTTCCTGTAAGATCATTAATTGATGGAAGGCTTTATGAAAGGGAAGTAGCAGAAAAAATATTTCAAAAAATTTTATCTAAAAAAAATAAGAGATGGACTTTTTTAGATTGTTTTCAGCCTGCAGAAGATCATCAAACAGTTATTAATGAAAATTTGCATTTTTATCAAAAAATAATGGATCGGGTTTTTGAAGAAATGAATGAAATGCGTAGAGAATTTCTTGAAGAATAAAAGGAAAGGATAAAGGAAGACATGTTATGTGTTGCTAAAATAGTGGTTGAGGGTCTTTTAGATTATCGAGATATTTCGGAAATCAAAAGAACAATAAAAATGGGAATAGATCATTTTTTATGTGCTTATTCTGGTCGGCCGATAGCTAACTTTATACGAAATATTCCAACTGGATAATATTTTGAAAGAGAAGTCTTGGAACATTTACTTGAAAATGAAGAATCTCCGAATTTTGCACATGATGGTGAGTCTTTTATATTAAACATGACTGATTTTGAAATTACAGATGAAGAGCAACAAGAATTAGATACTTTTAGGGAAGTTTTATTATTACAAATTGAAATGATATTAGAAATGCGAGTTCAACAAGCAAGTTGATGATAACAGAATGAGCTATGTTAATTTTTTTGAGCTTGTAAAACGGAAAGACAAAGTTCTTAGTAAAAAGGGGCTTTCAGCCCCTTTTTTATTTTATTTGTAGAATATATCGGTTAGTAAAACCGCCTCTTTCTTTTTGCTTGCGGTTTTTGATTTCAAGAAGTTTTTCGTGAGAAATACCGTAGCTTTTATAAATAGCCTCAAAAACTTCTAAAATATCTGCTAATTCGTCTATTTCCTCCGATTCAATAAATTCATGAACCTCTTCAATGAGCTTTTCTTTTAGATAGTCTTTATATTCATCGGGAGATGCAATAAAATACTGAGGATTCCCTCCAGCGTTTTCGATAATTGTTGGAATAAGATCTCTAACAAGTTTTTTCATATTAATAACCCATTTTGGTTGGAATAACCCCTCTTACGCCTCCTTTGGGAGAAGGGGTGTCTTTTTCTCTTCTTGGAATTAAGTGTATGTGTAGGTGAAAAATGGATTGTCCAGCAACTTCTCCAATATTAATACCGATATTGAATCCTTTGATGGAGGGGTCGTTTTTTTCAAGCAACTCTTTCATGTGTTTTAATGCTGCGTAAAAGGATAGGATTTCTTCTTGGGAAGCTTCGAAAAAATCAGGGAAATGCCTATTAGGAATGATCAAACAGTGATCTGGTGTGACGGGATGCTGATCGAAAAAAGCGAAGCAGTGCTTGTCTTCAAATACTTTTTCCTCTTTTGGAATGTTGCAGAAAATACACATGTTTTTCTCCTATTTAATAATTTGAAAATTTATGATCTTCTCATATGTGGATTGTTTTCAAGAGTATAATTGGATATTATTGCATTATGTAATTGATTGGTTGATATGAAACAGATGATCCATAAAGGTGTATACGGAGTTATACAAAAAGAGGATAAGGTTCTTTTAGTGGAAAAATCCAGAGGTCCTTATTTAGGGCTTATGGATCTTCCTGGCGGAAGAAAAGAGGGGAAGGAAAGTGATTCGGATACTCTTATACGGGAGATAAGAGAAGAAACTGGAATATTAATCAAAAGATGGAAGTTTTATAACTCTTTTTATTCTCGATTTCAATACATGGTTAATGATGAGGTGGTGGAGTTTTGTCATTATGGGAAGATTTATACTATTGAGCAGTATGATGATTCAGCTATCGATTATAATTGCTATTATGAAGATGCCAAAAGTTGTAAATGGCTGGGTGTTTGTGATGTTGACACTTTTACACCATTTGCAAAAAGGTGTTTCTCGTAGTCTTTTTTCAGGTTTGATTTACTGTCGAATAATATAAAATTTTTTAAATATTAAAAATATATTTTGATTCCCTATGTTATTTGGTTTTTTTTGAATTTTAATAAATTTTTCGTTAAAATTTATATATGAAAAATTTAAGTATAGAAAAACAATCTTCATTCAAATTATGGGTAAATAACCTTTTTCATGGTATTTCAATTCATACGGATTTGATTTCAAGTGTTTCGATACTGGCCTTGGATGTTATTTTCCTTTTAGGAAAGATTTTTCCAGCTTTTCCTCAAAAACTTTCCCAATTCTCTTTTGTGGCATTGAATTTTTCCGGATTGATCTGTTTGAATTTTATGGTGAGTTTTATTCGAAAAACCAGAAAGGATTGTTTAATAGCCCAAAAAGCGCAGTCAAGATTGATCTTCTTTGAAACTATGGTCAAAGTTTTTTATATCGGTAGCGGTATTCTTTTGACTGTTGGAATGTTTTTGGCATCTGTATTCATTTATTTTGAGAAGCATCAGCTTGTTTCAATTTTTTATAAGGTGATGCGTCCCTGGGGGGCGTTGTCGATTATGATTGCTATTGGGTTGGATGTGTATTATTACATGAATAATAAAAGGTTCATTGCTAAATTTGATAAGGTGTTTTCAAATCAAAAAAAAGACCGGTTTTCCCAATTAATTCATCAATTATTTCATAAGCAAACAGCATGTAGTATTGATAAGAACGAGCAAAAAGTTTTGATATGGGCGGCAACATTAAGAGCTCGTACGGATAAGGATACATGGAAAACTTTTCAAAATAAATTAAGCTGTATGGAAGTAGATGATTTGCAATTCAGCCGGGAGAAGCAGGATAGTTTGTGTCAGATGATTGAATGTTTGAAAGACAATATTATCGTTCAGCAGCAGATCGCAAGTGCTGATTTGGGGGTTAGAGGATTTGGTTATGTTTCCATGGGAATCAATAAGATTTTCCCCAATACATTGATTCAAGGAGTCGTTTTGCTTGCTAACGCAAGTCTTTATACTTCGATGCTGTGCTATCAGAAAATCAAGCAGTATTATCATAGGAAAAATATTCGAGCTGTCGAAATATCTTAATAAGGTGATTAATTTTCCTGATTGAAATTTCTTATCATTTCCAATAATTCAAAATAATTTTCCATCGGGGTATTCCCCTCGGTAAGTTGCAATAGGGTATTTTGTTTCCAATAATATTCCAAAAGAGGGGATGTGGATTTATGATATTCCTTCAAGCGTTGTTTGAAGATGATGATGTCATCATCTTTCCTGTGGAATAATTGTCCTTGGCAATCATCGCAAATACCTTCATTTTTTGGCGGGAAAAAAGTTTTATGAAAGGCTCTTTTACAATTTTTGCATCGTAAGCGACCTTGAATCCTTTCGTAAATTTTTTCATCGGGTACATTTAAATCGACAGCCAGGATGATCGCTTGATCCTTGAATTTTTCTTGAAGGGATTTTGCTTGCTGAAGTGAGCGGGGATAACCATCCAAGACGATGCAGTTTTCCAGCTGGGTATTATCCAGGTAATCGAAAAGCATATTATTAACTAAATGGTCGGGAAGTAATTCCCCTTTGAAAATATGGCTTTCTGCTATTTTTCCAAGAGGAGTTTTTTTGCCGACATGCTCAAGTAACATTTCACCGGTTGTGATATGAGAAATTTTATGTTGTTTTTTGAGAAGGTAGGCTAAAGAACTTTTACCGGCGCCAGGTTGGCCAATTAAAATGATAATGATGATTTTTCCGATTAAATTTGACAACATGATTTTCTGATTTTTTTAATTAGAAATTTTTAATTTAAGGTCGGATTTTTTTAAAGTTAAAAATGCAATATATTAATTCTTGATTAATTATACCTTAACAATTAGCATGAAAACTTGCTTAAAGGTTTACTATGAAAAATTGTGATTTTTGTTCATTATCTGAAAAAATTATTCTGAATGAATTTGAGTTTTTTTATTTGGTTGCCGATCCATATCCTTTATGTGATGGGCATATGATGATCGTTGCAAAAGAGCATTATGGCTGCTTAGGAGAGATGCCGCTAAATAAGATTGAGCAGTGTCGTGAGATTTTGGAATTTTTAAAAGAGCAGTTTCCTCAATATCTTATTTTTGAACATGGCCGAGCGGGTGTCTGTTTGAAGAATGCTTTTGGTATTTCTTGCGATCATATGCATGTTCATTTTCTTCCTTTGACTCTTGATCTGCATTTGACGGTTTCAAAAGAATATTCTTTTGAAACTATTAATCAGTTAACCGAGTTACAGAATTATTTCCACGCATATGGCCAGTATGTCTTTTTGCAGATGAAGGAACAATCCTATTGTTATTTGGTGCAAGGCAGAGCAATGCCACCTCATATGATGAGAACCAAGATTGCTGCACTGTTAAAGTCTGAGTCTTTATCGAATTGGGAAAATTATTTGGGAGATTCGCTGTTTCAGTCGAGCCTGAATTTTTTAGATCAAAATTTATTAAGTAGGTGTTTGTGAAATATATATATTTGGACAATGCAAGGACTTCTTATCCTAAGCCGGAACCCATGATTGGATCCATGCAGACGTATTTGAATGAATATACGGATGTGCCTGTTAAAGAATCAGGAACGTTTTATAATCAAAATGAATCACATGTTTCAGATGCAAGAAGACTTTTGAGTGATTTTTTGGGAGTGGGTAATCCATGCCAAATCAGTTTTACCTATAACGCCACCTATGCAATAAATTTTTTGTTGAAGGGTTTTTTAAAAGAGAATGATCATTTAGTAATTTCCAGCTATGAGCATAATGCGGTTTTAAGACCTTTGGCTGATTTACAGAAGAAGAACATTTCATATGATGTATGGAAGTGTGATTCCCAGGGTGTTTTCAATATTTCGGATCTAAAAAAATTAATCAAAAAAGATCACAAATCCCCTACTAAGTTAGCTTTATT
>DAOTHK010000030.1:0-11350 GCA_035447625.1 Chlamydiales bacterium | reverse complement strand
ACCATTTCAAAACAGCTAATTGATGACTTAATCCAATCGAAGCCACAAATGGTTTTTGAATATCTTTATAGATTGTACCCATTCCTATTCCTGTATCTACAAAAAGACCGGCAACATTTTTTACTTTTTTTGAAAAAAGATTCATCCAAGAAGATGAATAATTTAATTCATTTCTAACAAAAGCTCCGGAATCTACCGCATATTGATTTTCCTTATAACCACGAACAGCCGACATTCCGCATAAGCTTAAACAGTTAACAGGAATCAATTTTTGTGTTGTTGCTTGAGCAAAACCTTTCAAATTATAAGACATAAATTGATTCATCTGATAATTAAAATTCAACTTTCCTCGATAATAGTAATAACGGCTATCAGCACCCAACCGCTCTTCATTGAATTCATTGACCGTATTATATTTACTCATTCCACCTGGACTTACCACAAAACGATTATTTAAAGACATCTGATAATTAGCTTTTTTAGAATGTAGTGAATGAGATATAGAAAACTGTGAATCATCGATATATTTATTAAAAATCAATTTTTTTTCGTAAGAAAGAAAATTGTTGGTTCTTAAAAATCTATATCCGACTTTTAAATCCTTTAATAAAGAGGTTAAAGCGTAATCTAAAGCCATTGAATAGGATTTACCAATTGTTTTAATTTGCTTTTCGCGAGGAGGCTCCGAATAAGAATATGTTCCCATGACATTTAAATGATCTTGATTAAAAATATCAGCAGAATATTTTACCTGATGACTGTGCCATTTATGATATTGTTCAGCTGATCGCACCAAGTAAGAAACAATCTGATTCTTTCCAAATAAATTACCCCACTGAAATTTAGCAAAGCCTCTATAATCTCCTGCAACTTGATAACCATTATAAGATCCCCCTGTAAATACACTGATAGGGATTCGATCCTTAATCTGTACTTGTAAATCCGTAGTATTACTTTTTTCCCCTTTTTTAAGGAGAACCTTAGTAGAAACGTAAGGATTTCGATTAATTTTTTGAACATCTTCTTTAATCGTATCAATATGAAGCATATCTCCTTGCTTAATTCTCAAAGAAGACAATATTTGATTTTCGGAAATATATTTACCGCCTTCTGCAACCCTGTTACCAACAGTTGAAACATTTACAACCATGGCAATGGAGCCTTGAGACAAATCCTGAAAAACCGGCAATGAAACATTTAATACAGGGTAGCCTTCATTTTGAAAATGCGAATGAATCTCATTTCTCACCTGATTCATTAAATCCATAGAAATCTTTGTATTTAAAAAAGGCTGCAATTTTTGCATTAACTTTTTTTGATTCGGCACTTCAATCTGCGTAAAATGAATCCCCTCAACAGATGCTAATTGTTCATTTTTAGAAGTGATCAAAATTCCCTGCAAAAGATGATTAGAAGTTTCTGCTAGAAGCAAAAAAGGAAAAATTAACAAATATAAATACAAGACTTTCATTATTGATCCAAAAAATTTCTATACTGATCAAAATTTAACAAATCTTTTAATTCCTCCATAGCAAAAAGGCGGACTTTTATCATCCAAGCATCATTTTTTCTTGTATTTACAATTATTGAAGGATCTTCTTTCATTAAATCGTTCAAAGCAACGACTTCTCCTGAAAAAGGAAGATACAAATCAATAGCCGCTTTTGTCGATTCTAAAACAGCAAAGCATTCATTTTTTTGAAAGTTTTTTCCAACTGAAGGCAAATCAATATGAGTCACCTCTCCAAAATGTTCAATAAATTGATCGGTAATACCGACTGTGGCAATATTTTCATCAAGACTTATCCATAAATGCTGTTTTGTATATTTCATATTTCTCTCATTTTATTAATTGAATACTTGGCCAGAACCTAGGATTTTTTTCAATCTCATATTCCATCTGCTGCATTCCAAATACTTGAGAAACGCTTCCCGGTCTGTTAATTTTATAGGTAAACCCCAAAGTTTGACAATAACTTGGATCATAACCATGTAAACACTGCGTAGGTATAATCAAGTTTATTTGATACATTTTCGATGTAATATCTATTTCGGTTTTCAAATGCTTAGGATCGCAAAGCTTATGAATACTCATCGATCTAAATTTTGTAATTTCTTTTGCAGACGTTTTAAAGCTTTCATCAGGTGAAATCAAAAAATGATGACAATATTCATTCAGATAACTCAACTCTTTATTATCGCGGGTATCAATCATAATTTCTATGGACCCCATATTTTTTAAAGCTAAATCCTTAATATCCCCTATCATTTCTACATTGAATTGAAAATATAAACCTTCTTCGTCCCATGCGAAATAACACTCAGCAAATTCTTTTTGTTTTAAAAAATTTGCAGTATTTGGAAAAAGGTATTTATCATTTAAAAACTGTTTTTTAGACTTCTGAAAATAAAAACCCTGCACTTTCATTTGATAAAAGTGCAGGATAGACATAGGAATAATCTCATCGAAATTCAATGTCACAAAGAATCTCCGGAGCTTACGAATTGTATTGCATTACATAAGCCGATTTCATTCATTAATTTTTCAGTTAGATCTTTTCCAGCTTTCTCTTTCAAAGAAGTTTGTGCCTTTAAAGCAAACTGTTTGGCCATGCTCTCATCTAATGAAACTTTTTTAAGTTGCATAAAACATACGTTAGACATGTTCGTAGAATAAACATTGGAATATTCATTATGATTAATGCTCAAAAGATCTTGAGAAACACTTGGATCCAAATCCTGACTAGAAATTTCTGCATCTCTAGAAACAAATGCCCATTTAGAAATAAATTTCTCATCTTTAGAAAGAGTATCTCTCATTTTTTTCGCAAAAAACAATAATCGATTTTTCGCATAAAAATCCAAAGGTCCCTGTCCTTCCTTCCAAGAAATTTCTCCTTTTTCAGAAACATAGTAGGAATCAATTTCATTTAACAAGTTCTGAAATAATGATCGAGCTACTTGATCACGCGCTTTCACATATGGCAAAAATTCTGTATCACCATCTTGAATCAAAGAAGAGGACATATTTTTTAGAAATTCATAATGTTTTCTCAGCTCTGTTTCTAAAATCTCATCCAAAACAGCATAATGAACTGCTTCTTCATAAGACATCACTTTTTTGTCTTTAGACTTTTTCACAACTTCAATTGAATAAAAATTTCTATTATTTTGTGAATAGCACTGAAGCTCTTTATGAACATTTTTTTGAGAAGCATTCAAAGTTTCACCTTGCATAGGTGCTTCATCCAATAACTTGATAAGACTTTCATTATCCTCTAGATCAAAAGGTGTTTTTCCCTTTCCATAAGGAATTGTCAAACTTGCTGTACGATATTGAATATCATCGAATGCTTTTAAATGATATTCGTAATTGCTTGTTAGCATCTTTTTCTTTGAAAATGAATCAACATTTAATCTAAAACCTTCTTCAAGACCTTCTAATATTGCAAATCTATCTTCACGACTTGCGGCATCAAGGCTACTTAATTGAGGGAATTCGGCTTTTAATAAATTCCAATTTCCAATATCTAATTGCCAATTGAATAACTCTTTTTCTGTAATAAATGTTTCAACTGTATTTAAATCGACGGTCTTATAATTAATGTCATATGTTTTATAAACAAGCTCAGGATAACTAGTTTCAATTTTATGAACTGGCAAATGACTTTCGGGAAGATTTAATTGCGCAAAAGCACCTTGTCCCTGCGGAGAAACCGCTTTCAAATAAATTTGAAATTTCATCATATCATTGAATGATGAAAAACGCATATGTTCTTTTGGCTCATAAATTGTACCGATAATTTTTTTATGGGCAAAAGAAGAAAAACCACCTAAAAGATCTGGATCGAAATAAACAGAATTTTCTACATCCCTATAATATTTTCTAAAAAGTGCAATTTGTTCCCATACTTCAAATAAATCTTTTTTATAAAAACCTAGTGATTGTAACTGAGTATTAAAAATCTCATTCATTTCTTCGCTTGAAACTTTTTGTTTATATAAAGAAATTCCCTCTTTCAAATTTTTCACAAGGTCTAATTCAATTTCTTCTTTAGAAACTTGATAACCGGCTTTTTTTGCTTTTGCAGCTGTATTAAAAATGAATTGAGCCACCGCTTGCAAATAATTTTTTCCAAACCAATCTTCGATATTATGAAAACCAAAAAGAGCAAAATCATATGAAGCAAAATATGGATCGGGTTCTATTTCTGCATATTGATTCTGTTGATAATGTAATACCCTTTGAACAAAATTCTTGGGAATTTGTTCTTGAAATAAAAATAATGAAATAAGATCACCAATCGCATTCTCATTCAATGTCACATATTGTTTTAAACGATCCACTTTGTTAAGCAATTGAGGATAAAATTGCTTGTAGACAGCTCTTGAACTAATAAAAGAAGCTTTTGGATGCTCATAAAAATTATATCCTTTGATTTTCAAAAGACGTTCATTCAATTCATCTTTAAAATCATCCGAATAATTTGAAAGGATCTTTTGACTAATACCCGTTTCGATAAAATCCTTTCGAACAACTTCATTGTTAAATAAATTCGGCATTTGTGCATGTGACGAATAAAAATTTTTATGATCATAGGACAAAAAATGCACCATCTTCAATAGTTGGGATTTCATTAATTTTGATCCATCAATCAGCGTTGCGACTTTTTCATCTTGAGGAGCTGAAACTTTGTCTTCAGTTCCAGACATTCCAAAAAACATAAAACTAAATGTTAATACAGCAGTAATTCCAATAAAGAAAATCTTCTGATATTTCCTTAATAAAGTGAGCATTTTTTTCTCCAAATCTGAACATTTTATTCAATACTAGCAAAACCTGATTCTTTCAAGCAAGCTAGTATGCTTTTGCAAACACAGCCTTAGTGGTTGTAGGCCTTTGCGAAAAAACACATTTTCCTTCCGAAAAATTTTGATCTACAGGAATGCAACGCACTGTTACATTCAAATCTTTTTTGAGCATTTCTTCAATTTCTTCATTATCGTCATAATATGCAACAGCAAATCCTACATCATCTTTTTTGAAATATTGATAGAATTCTTCTTTCGTCTGAATTTCGGTTGTGTGATCCTTTCGAAACTGCAAGCAATCTTCATATAGTGCTATTTGAATTTCTTCAAGGAAAGTTTCAATACTTTCAACAAATTGGTCTTTATCCGGAGAAAAATTTTCTTTGGAAGACAGATCTCTTCTTGATACGTAGAGTTGATTTTTTTCAATATCTCTTGGCCCGATTTCTATACGAACCGGCACTCCTTTTTTCACCCAATTCCATTTCTTTTCTCCACCTCTAATATCTCTGTAATCGATATGTACGCGAACAGCCTCATCTCTAAACTTTTGTTTTTCCAAATCTTTTTTAAGATTTTCACAATATTCAACAACCTTATCCTTAACTTCCTCATTATGAATAACAGGTAAAATTACAATTTGATAAGGAGCAATCGCAGGAGGAAGTCTCAAACCATCGTCATCACCATGACTCATTATGACAGCTCCAATAAGACGAGTAGCCACCCCCCATGATGTTGTCCAGGCAAACTGATCTTCACCATTTGCATCACGAAAAGAAATATTGGAAGATTTCGAAAAATTTTGTCCTAAGAAATGACTGGTTCCCGCTTGAAGAGCTTTACCGTCTTGCATCATCGCTTCTATGCAATAAGTTTCCTCAGCTCCTGGAAATCTTTCATTTCTAGTTTTAACGCCTTTTATAACAGAAATTGCTAAAGAATCCTTTGCAAAAATTGCATATGTTTCAAGCATTTTTTTCGTCATTTCTTCTGCTTCTTTTTTCGTCTCATGAGCCGTATGACCTTCTTGCCAAAGGAATTCAACCGTTCTTAAAAACATTCTTGTTCGCATTTCCCAACGCACAACATTAGCCCATTGATTAATTAGAATTGGCAAGTCTCGATAAGATTCTGTCCATTTGGCAAACATTTCACCTATGATCATTTCCGATGTAGGTCTAACAATCAAAGGTTCTTCCAAAGGGGCTGCCGGCACAAGCGAATCTCCTTTTTGTTCCAATCTATGATGCGTCACAACCGCACATTCTTTTGCAAAACCTGCTACGTGTTTTGCTTCTTTTTCCATATAGGACACGGGAATAAACAAAGGAAAATAGGCATTTTCAACACCATGCTTTTTAAATTCTGTATCCAATATTTTTTGCATTCTCTCCCATATACCATATCCCCAGGGTTTGATAACCATACAACCACGAACAGGAGAATGCTCAGCGAGATCTGCAGCTTTTATCACTTCTTGATACCAATTTGGAAAATTCTCTTTTCGCGAAGGTTGAATTGCTGTTTTTGCCATAAAATTCCCTTTTAAATTTTTAAACTAGTATAGAGAGATAGATGGAGAATTTGAAGATTTTTTTCAAAAAATCATCGATTTAATTCATTTCTAAATGCTTCAATCAAACATTTTTTTAATTCAAAGCGAATTTGTTTCATTTGCTCTTCATCAATTTTCTGTGATACTAAGGGATAAGAATATCGAATCATATTTTGTAAAACGCTATTTGGAACCTTTAATACTTTTGCAAGTAAAGTTACATCAGGAATTTGCAAAGCTATCGATCCTTGATGCAAATAGCCATTTTTCTTTTTTCTTTGGGCTGCTCCTACTAATTTTTTATCCCCTATAAGCAAATCATATTTTGTAGGTCTTGCCATGCAAAAACGCATGGAGTCAACATCGGATGTTGGAACATCATAATCAATCATATGGAATTGATCTGAAGCATCCAAAAATTTCAAGCATGCTTTTTGAACAATTCTATTTACAAATTGATAATTCTTAAGAGGCGATTGATCAAATTTTTCATTAGAAGATGGCATTAAAAAAGAAAAAGCATAATCCCAAATATGAAAAATCACTCCCCCTCCTGTAGGCCTTCTACCAATATTGATCTTTTCTTCTTCGCAATTGGAAATATCAAAATTTTTTTCAATATCTATAAACATTCCGCAAGTCACGCTTTTCCCCTTCCATTCATATAAATGAAGAATAGGAGAAGCCTTAGGATCTAATTCCTCCAAGAGCATTCGATCTTTATCCATAATATCTTGCGCAGGCTTTGCACAAGTTTCAATGATTTTTAACATATTGAACTCTTTGATATTAAATGGATTAATTTTATACTTCTACAAGGCAATATTCAACAAAATATTTAATAAACCAGATTGGTTTTTTTAAAAAATTTAGAGAAAGATAGACTTATTAGAAAAAAATCGGTATGTACTATAATAAGTAAATGATGGGATAAATAAGAGAGAAAATATGTTTGATAAATTTACTAATAGAGCAAAACAAGTCATAAAACTCGCTAAAAAAGAAGCACAAAAACTCAACCATAATTATCTTGGAACAGAACATGTCCTTTTAGGGCTTATGAAACTTGGCCAAGGAATAGCTGTCAACGTTCTAAGACATATGGAAATTAATTACGATATTATCAAAGAAGAAATCGAAAAAGTTGTAGGACCCGGACAAGAAATTCCTCTTTCAACAGAACCAACTCTTACAGGAAAAGTAAAAAAAGTCTTTGAATTTGCGAATGAAGAAGCTTTGAATTTAAGCCATAATTATGTAGGAACCGAACACCTTCTATTAGCATTACTCAGACAAAAAGACGGCATAGCAGCCCAAGTTTTGGAAAATCTTAACCTCAATCTAGAAGATATCCGCAAAGAAATTTTAAAAGAGCTAGAAACATTTAATCTCCAATTACCTCCGATGGGAGGCCCTGCCCCAACAGGACCCAAACCTCAAGACAGAATGGATTCCTCAACGGAAAAACTTTCAGCTTTAAAAGCTTATGGCCACGATCTTACAGAAATCTGTCGCCAAGGAAAAATGGATCCTGTTATCGGAAGACAAAAAGAAATAGAAAAACTCATCCTGATATTATGCAGAAGAAGAAAGAACAATCCTGTTCTTATCGGTGAGGCAGGAGTTGGAAAAACAGCTATCGTTGAAGGTCTTGCTTGGGCAATTGTCAACGGTCAAGTACCTGATAACTTGCGCAATAAAAAATTAATTTCTCTTGATTTAACACTCATGATTGCCGGTACCAAATACCGAGGACAATTTGAAGAAAGAATCAAAGCCGTCATGGATGAAGTCAAGAAAAACGGCAACATATTACTATTCATCGATGAAATCCATACAATCGTTGGAGCCGGAGCTGCCGAAGGAGCTATCGACGCTTCTAATATCTTAAAACCTCCTTTATCCAGAGGCGAAATTCAATGTATCGGAGCTTCAACCCATGATGAATACCGCAAACAAATCGAAAAAGATGCAGCTTTGGAAAGACGCTTCCAAAAGATTAACGTTGCTCCTCCCTCAACATCTGAATCCGAGCAAATTTTAAAAGGATTAAAGCCTAAATATGAAGAACATCATAAATGCACTTATACAGATGAAGCTATCAAAAGTGCTGTAGATTTATCCGATCGTTTCATTACAGCCAGATTTCTGCCGGATAAGGCAATTGATCTTCTTGATGAAGCAGGAGCTTCTGCAAGAATTACCATGATGAATCAACCACAAGAAATCACAGATCTACAAAAAGAGATCGAAACATTAAAAACATCAAAAGATAGCGCTATCAGTGAACAAGAATATGAAAAAGCAGCAAAAATCCGCGATACGGAACATAAGCTAAAAGAAAAACTTCATACTATTTGTCAAGAATGGGAAAAAACAAAAGATGAGCATCGTCCTATTGTTGATGAGGATGATGTAGCCGTTATCGTTCAAAAACAAACAGGGATCCCTGCCGCAAAACTCACCGAAGGCGAACGAGAAAAGATCCTTCATATGGATAGAATTTTGAAAAGTGAAATTATTGGACAAGAAAATGCTGTTGAAACAGTTTGCAAAGCGATTCGTAGAAGTCGCGCTGACATCAAAGACCCTAATAGACCTATTGGAGCTTTTCTTTTCCTAGGTCCTACAGGCGTCGGAAAAACTTTGCTGGCAAAAAAATTAGCCGTTCAAATGTTCGGCGGAGAAGATGCATTAATCCATGTTGACATGTCAGAATATATGGAAAAATTTGCTATTTCCCGTATGACAGGATCCCCTCCAGGATATGTCGGACATGAAGAAGGAGGACAACTTACTGAACAAGTAAGACAACGTCCCTATTGCGTAATCCTATTCGATGAAGTAGAAAAAGCTCACCCCGATGTTATGAATATCTTACTTCAAATACTTGAAGAAGGTCGTCTAACTGATTCACTTGGAAGAAAAATCAATTTCCGCAATACCATCATCGTCATGACTTCCAACTTAGGCGCTGATATGATCCGCAAATCCACCGAAGTTGGTTTTGGGGCTACGCAAGGAGTGCCTTCCTTCCAATTCATCAAAGAAAAGATGGAAGCTGCCGCTAAGAAGCATTTTAAACCTGAATTCATCAACCGTTTGGATGATGTTGTTGTTTTCAAAACATTAGATAAAACTGCTTTAAAAGATATCGTTTCACTTGAGTTTTCAAAACTTCAAAGCCGTTTAGCAAAACGTGGCATCTTAATCGAGCTGGATGATCTTGCTAGAAGTTGTATAGTTGAACAAGGATATCAACCTGAAATGGGGGCAAGACCTTTAAGAAGAGTTATCGAACAAGAAGTCGAAGATGCTCTTGCTGAAAAACTCTTAATGAACCCTGATCTGAAGAAAAAATATACTATATCCGCCTCAGATAAAAAAATCTCTTTTAAAGAAGAAGATTTGCCTGAGACACAAACTTTGGAAGAAAACCAGGTTTAAAAGCCTTAATCTAAAAATTCGTTAATTAAAATAAAAAGGAGATCCCTAGGATCTCCTTTTTTTCATTTTAATAACTTAAAAAGCTCTAATATTGCGTTGGAATTTTAGATTCCCATTTCTTGACATAACTTAAAACATCTTGTTTGCTAGGTCTATTTTGGAAAAACTCCAAGTTTTCCCAATCTTTAGACAGATGAGCCAACTTTGCAAGCAAATGTAAATGTCTTTTATCGGTACAAGCAAATAAGAAAAATAACGTATGCACTTTTTCTCCATCCAAAGAACCATATTCAATAGGTTTTTTAGGATAAACAACTGTGACCACATCAAAATCTTTTTGCAAAACAAAATCTCGAGTATGAGGAACCGCTACACCATGATTCAAGCCTGTTGACATCAGTTTTTCTCGATCTAAAAGTAAATCTGCAAGTACAGAAGCATCTAAATTCAAATCTTTCGCTATCTGCGCTACAGCATTGCAAATAACTTCTTCTTTTGTATCCCCTTCAACATTTACCAAAACATTTCCATAATTCATTGCTCGATATAAACTATAAGCCTGAGTCCCCATTTTACTTCCTACAAGCGAATGCGTATCTTTTGCTTTTAAAGAAACTTTTTCCTCGGCAAATGGAAAGGAACCAAAATTTTGTTGATTCACGCGACATTTCAAAACCCAGTTTTCAATTTCTATACGACTGAAACGAATTTGTCCATTAAGTTTATAAGCAGGGATTTTTCCATCCGCAAGCCAACGACGAATAGAAGCTTCTGATACATTTAAAAGATCTGAGACATCCTTAATTTTCAAATCCATTTTTCACTCTCCTTAACGCAATAATTTTTTTACAATAACAAAATGAGATATCGAATTCAAGATTTTGAAATTAATTTGTTAAATACTTTTTTAATAATTGTTGAGCCTCTTGCTCATTTGCAGCATCAATCAAACCTTTTCGTAATTTTGAATCACGAAATGCTTTTGTAAGCTTCGATAGAATTTGCAAATATTCCATTTTATTCTTATCGGGACCCCCGATCATTACAACAATCCTAACAGGCGATCTATCGATTGAATTCCATTCAATCCCTTTTTCTTTTTGAATCCCGACAGTACAAAAAAAAGAATTAAAACAATCCAGTTTAGCATGAGGAATAGCAAGTCCCATCCCTATACCTGTCGAAAGAATTTTTTCTCGTTCTACTAAAGCATCATAAAATTTCGTAGCACAAGAGACTTTTTTAGCTTGAGAAAGTTGATTAACAAGTTCCTTTAAAACTAAATGTCTTTCTTTTTCCCTTAAAAAACTAATTGAAATATTTTCTAAACAATTTTTCACAAGATCTTTTTCTAGCATTAGACTCCCGTATGGCCAAAACCGCCATCTAAGCGCAATGTTTCCGATAAACATTTTTTAGATTGAAAATTAGCTTTGCAAACAGGCGCTAAGATAAGTTGCGCTATGCGCATTTTAGGTTGGATAGTAAAAGGCTCTTTCCCATGATTAATCAATAAAACTCCAATTTCACCAC
>DAOTHK010000029.1:0-11409 GCA_035447625.1 Chlamydiales bacterium | reverse complement strand
TAGGAGAAGAGGTGTTGGTGATTGTAATATTGCCTCCTCCGACTCCTTCGTAGCCTGTTTCGATTCCTGTAAAAGAAGATTCTCCGCCTCCGGTAATGGCGATACCTTTTGTTGTAAGGGTGATGTTCCCCGTGTCAGTTGCAATGAAGGTATCTCCTTGATTGGAGGTACTACCTGTCATGGTTAATGGACCGACATTTTGAAAGATGATATTACCATTATCTGTAAAGATGCCCGCATCGATAAAATCTTCTGTAGATCCTCCTGAAATGGTAAAGCTTTTATCAGATCCACCACCAACATTATTATAAATAGAGATATTGCCAGAACCTAAGTCATAACCCGCAATGATATATGCGTCTGCGGTTCCTGCATCGATTAAACAATTACCTGCAAAATATGCGGTGATATCGCCACCATTCAAAGTGCGGATGGCGGCAAATGCGGTATCCGCTCCACTGATAATAGAGAGATATCCAAGAGGTGCTAAAGCAGAGTTGATAGTAATGGATTTGTCGGCGGTTTCAGTTTGAATAACAGCATAGCTGTTGATACCTGTTCCAGATTGTAGTTTTAAATATTGTCCTGTTGTCATGGAAATAATGCCGGTAGCAGAAGCGATGGAGGTATTGCCATTTGTGGAAGCTGAAGCATTTAGGTGAACAAATCCATTGGTATCAATGACAATGGTTAAATTATCGTTTGCTCTGATTTCAGCAGTGTCGGCAACAAGAGCAGTTGTTGTCATAGCAAGACTTTCTGCATAGATTTCCACATCTTCCGAAGCCTGTATTAAAGTAGAGCCTATCATAGCAATTGGGCCGATAGAACTTAAAGAAGTTCCAATATGAACAAATCCAGTGCCATTTGTTAAAATTCTGCCGAGTGATCCAGCGTCTCCTTCTCCTTTTAATACAAGCCCACTGGAACTTGTAATGGTGATGTCTCCATTATTTACTGCGATGATTTCAGCATGGTTAGCATTGTCAGTTCCTCCTTGGAAGGTTAGGGTGCTACTAGAATCAATGGAAATAGAACCGTTGCCAGAAGTTAATCCTGTAATATAACCGGTATAGTTGCTTCCTGCATCGCTTCCTCCGGTGATTGTGCCTCCTTGACAGGTGATGTCAATGTTGCCTCCTTCAATTGTAGCGATGAAAGCTCTTCCAATGCCGGCAGTATTGGATCCCCCGGTCATATTGATGGAACCATTAGGGTTATTAATTGTAATAGGATAGTTATCGTATGTCAGAATACTTGCAAAAGATGCGTCAGTACCTGAACCTGCAGTTAGGTTGATATCTCCATTTGAATTAGTAATGGTAACGCTTCCGTTATAGCTTCTGATGTCTGCAAAAGCCGTACCACTGCTTGTTCCTCCTGTAAGATTGATATCTCCATTACTGTTGATGATTTCGACATTTCCAGAGTCTGTTCTAATATAGCAATCATTACTTCCTGAACCACCTCCTGCAAGTAAGTTAATATCGCCGGTTGAGTTTGTGATTGAAATATTGCCGCTAGCATTCACAATACGAGCATAGCTATTGCCGGGACTGGAGGAAGTTCCTCCGATAAGATTCATTTCGCCATTGGCGGTAATCGTAATATTATTTGAGCTGGCACTGTAAATTAAGCAGTAGCCGGAGGTGCTATGTACAGGAGTGTTGGAAGAGTCCATTGTAAAGGTGCCTGCATTATTGATGGTAATCGCATTCTTTGCTTGTATTTGTGCAAGAGATTTATAAGCATTCATGTTAAAAGTCGTAGGATTATTGATGACAATTGATCCACTTTTCGAAATGAGTTGACCGCTACTGCCTCCTCCAATTACATTTAAGGTGCCGTTATTTAGAATATTAATAGTTAATGTGTAATTTGTACTGATGGAAGATCCGGCTGTTGTATTGGGGTCTCCTATGATTAGGTTGGGTGTAGAAATGGTAGTATATCCACCATTAGCTATAAAATAGGCGGCACCCGCTGAGATATGACTTCCATGAATCCATAGAGTATCGGCACATGTAACAACAGTATTTCCTGTTCGGTCATGTTGGATTTTTGAAGAGACACTTTGTCCAAAAAATTCTACGGTGTGTGGGGCTGTAGACTGTCCGATGTTGACATTTGAAGTGTAAGATTGTGTCGTAAATTCAGAATATGCTGCACCTCCTGTTCCGCTTTCAAGATACACTAAATCTGTTGCGTTAACATTAATATGGGCGCTTGTGCCGTTGGTGATCATTTTGGCATCAGCTTCGGACGCTGTTCCACCATATAGATAAATATTTGCATAGGGAGTAGTCTGTCCTACGCGGATTTCAGCATTACTTGCTTTTGTTTCTATGCGACCCCAATATTTAGATCCAGCTCCTCCTCGGATTAAAATATCGCCGGATCCATCTATTTTAATGGAAGCATCGGAAGTTATGGTCACCGCTTGTCCTGCACTAGCTGCATCGATGATCAAATTTTCTACTTCCAGTATAATTCTGTTTGTGTTGGAGGCTGATCCGCTAAATGTAATGGATCTGTTGAGAGTTAAAGTGCCAGGCGCACGCATGGTTAAAGTGTTATTGGCAGACCAAGATAAAGCGGCATTTACGGTTATGTTTCCTGTGCCGGCACCGGCACCACCCGCATCGATGATTACATCATTGCTGGATAATGCACTTGTTATATCAGAGGCTCTTAAAATTGCTGTATCTGTATTGGGTATGTAGGGATTGGTGAAAGCGGGGCTGGATGCAGATGTTGAAATGGTAATGTCGCAAGGATCTAATAGAAGAGTTCCACTTTGCTCTGAAAGACCTGTAGTTATTACTTTTCCTTCGAAAATATAATCGGTGCTTTTTGTGGAAATTTCTACAAAACCTCCCATTCCTAGACCATCGCTTTTTGCTTCTATCTCTCCAAAGAAGTGAGTGCTCTCATCAGACCAAACTATTACTTTCCCTCCGTCGCTAATTGAAGCATTCGCTTGAATGGTTGATTCTTTTTCAATAAGGACTTTTCTGCTATTCAGGATGGAAGGGTTGTTTCCTTGATAGTCTCCTCCGATTAAAATGGAACCGCCGGTTTCTCCGCTTGCATCAATAAGCGCTTTTTCTTTAATAGTGATATCCTCAGCCAAAATCTGAATTTGTCCTCCATCTTGCTGTGTTTTTGCAAGGATATTGCCGGAGGTTTCAATTTTTCCTTTTTCTGCTTTTAAAAAAACTCTGCCTTTGATGATTTCTTTGGAAGATGCGTTGATAGTTCCTGTATGTTTGATTGCAAGAGCATAAAGGGAACCATCTGCTTTCATTTCGATATTTTCTGCTTTTAATGATCCGGTATTGATAATTCCATCTTCTAGTAATTGATCAGAAGAAGCTTTAATGAAAATTTTTTCATCATTCAAGGGTTTGATGATGAGTTCTTTTCCAGAAGCTATGCAAATATCTTTGCAGCTTTCTATTGTTCCATGGTTTTCTATTTGGTAGCCGATTAAAATGGCATGGCCGTTAGTTGCTTTAATTGTTCCATAATTAATGATAGAGGCGTCAGATCCTTTGAATAAAAGATTTTCGTTTTTTAATGGATCTCCTTCAACAAGATCAAGGGCTGATGCAAAAAAACCGGCGGTTTCAATAAGTGCTTTTTCTCCGATATAGATGCCTTTAGGGTTGATGAGATAGATGTGTCCATTACTTTTTAAGGAACCTAAGATTTGTGAGGGGTTTTCTCCCAAGACTTTATTGATGACAGCATGATTTGGATTTGCTTGAAGAAATTCAACAAGTTCGCCTGGTTTGATTGAAAAATCATCCCAATGAATGAGGGTGTTATTCTCTGTAAGGATCTGAAGGTGAGAAGAATCTATGCTTTGAAAGTCTGCATTGCCAAAAATAACTGTTTGGCTAAAGAGGTCAGTTATTAAGGAAAATGCAAATGTAAGAAATATAATAAATATTTTTTTCATCAAAACAAAGGTATTTTTAAGAGTCTCTATATAATTGTTTATATAATATATATAATTAATATTTAACCATTCTTTTTATAAAAAAAATCATTTTGAAAAAAATAGGGGGATTCGGCTAATATACGATAAAAAAGACGGTAAAATGATATGGATTCCGTAGATTTTAAGGTTTTGGAGATTTTAAGCAAACAAGGAAGGATTTCTTGGAAAGAACTTTCTGAAATGGTAGGGCTTTCTGTTTCGTCGACGGCTGATCGCGTTAAGAAAATGGAAAAAGAATCAATCATTTTAGGGTATAAGGTTGTAGTAGATGAAGAAAAAATTGGTAAGACAATTCAGGCATTTATTCAAGTTGAATATGATAAGGCTTTGCATGATTCTCTTTTTCTCCAAGAAGTTATAAAAAATCCTCTGATTACTGAATGCTATAATGTTGCAGGAGAAGGAGGGTATCTTTTAAAGGTGGAATGTTTTTCTATCAAGGAACTCGATTTTTTAGTATCGGATGGATTGAAGCTGATACCCGGTGTGACAAAAACGGTGACAAAAGTCATTTTATCAAAAGTTAAATAAGGAAAGTAGACATGAAAGAACATAAAAGGAGTCTATGGGGCTCAAAAATTGGATTTATTTTAGCGACGGCGGGATCAGCAATTGGACTGGGAAATATACAAAGATTTCCTTATTTGACAGCTAAATCAGGAGGAGCGGGTTTTTTATTTGTTTATTTGATTTGTGTTTTCCTTCTTGGTTTTCCTCTTATTTTAAATGAATTTGCCCTAGGACGTCATACTTCTAGAAACCCTGTATGTGGTATTAAAAAAATTGCTCCAAAAGGGGCTTGGAAAGGGATAGGTTTTTTAGGAATTATGACAGCTTTTCTCATCTTAACTTACTATTCAGTTGTAGGAGGGTGGACGATAGGATATATTTTTGAGTCATTGCTTCTTAAAACACCAAAGCTTGAAAATTTTATTCAAAATCCGCTGGCTTCAATTGGAAATATGGCAATTTTCCTTGCAATCGTTGTTTTAATTGTTCAGAAGGGAATTAAAAAAGGCATCGAAAAATATTGTAAGATTTTGATGCCACTGCTTTTTATTTTATTGCTTATTCTGATGATCCGTTCTGTGACTTTAAAAGGAAGTTATGAAGGGCTTGTGTATTATCTGAAGCCGGACTTTTCAAAAATTTCTGGATCAGTAATCTTGTTAGCTCTTAGTCAGGCCTTTTTTTCATTATCTATTGGAGAGGCGGTCTTGGTGACTTATGGCAGTTATGCTTCGAAGAAGGAAAACTTATTTTCTTCGGCATTTTATGTTGTGATTTTCGATACGTTGATTGCAGTGTTAGCAGGGCTTGTGATTTTTCCAGCTCTTTTTGCATTTGATATGCCGGTGGATCAAGGAGTGGGTCTTGTATTTAAAATTTTACCGCAGATTTTTGAGCAGATGCATTTCGGTTTTTTATTCAGTGCTCTCTTCTTTACTCTTTTAGCTTTTGCAGCGATCACGACGGGGATTGCTCTTTTAGAAATGCCTGTTACTTATTTAATTGATTCAAGGAAGTGGACTCGCAAAAAAGCTGTAACTGTTATGGGGATTTTGGCTTTTATATTAGGCATTCCTTCAGCCCTTTCAAAAGGTGCGGTGTCATGGTTATCGGATATGAAAATTGAATCATTATCGCTTGTCGGTTTCTATGATATTATGGATTTTTTCTGGGGAAGTCTCGGTATGGTTTTGGGAGGTTGGCTTTTGGCTATTTTTGTAGGCTGGAAATGGAAGTTAAAAGAGCCTGCAATGGAACTTAAAAAGGGATCTTCATATTTTCACTATTATGAACCATTATGGAAATTTATGATTCGCTATGGTGCTCCTGTAATAATTTTTATTATTCTTTTGAATCTTTTTAATTTTTCTTGAGCTTCTTAAATAAATGATTTGATATATGTAGATTATTATTTTGAATATATGAGACTCAGATGTTTACTAATTTAGAAGAAATAGAGACCTCGGAACTTAGAAAAAAAGCTCTTCAGATTGTTCAGGCGGGTATTGAAAGCGTATTGCCGGAAAAAGTAGTTAAGCAAAAAATAAAATGGGACGGTGAAAAAAAAGAGCTCATTATTTCTAATAAAGTCTTTTTGGTTGAAGGAAGAATTTTTATTATTGGAGCTGGAAAAAATGTGGACTTTCTTGCTGCTGCTATCGAGGATCAGATTGGTCTGGATACCATTGAAGCGGGAATTATTGCTACAAATAAAATTTCAAAAACTTTGAAGAAAATTGAAGTTAGAGTTGTTGGGCATCCGATTCCAAATGAGGATTCCGTTAAAGCAACAGATGAAATGTTAGCTTTAAAAAAAGAATACAATATTAATGAAAAGGATGTTGTCCTTTGTCTTTTGACAGCAGGGGCTTCTTCGATGCTTTGTAAACCTTGGGGATTTGATTTTCTTCACGAAGGAGAGGCTTTGCTTCAGGAGTTATATGCTAAAGAAGCAGAAGTGCAGGAAATAAAAGTTCTTCGTAAACATTTTTCTGGAGTAAAAGGAGGAAGGTTGGCGGAGTTTTATGCGCCAACAAAAATTATTTCAATCATTATCTCTGATGTTGTTGATAACGATTTGAGTGTCATTGCATCAGGTCCTACTATGCCCGATGAAACGACTTTTACAGATGCTATTTATATTATTAAAAAATATAACCTACTTTCAAAAATATCGAAATCACTACTCGACTTTATCGAAAAAGGACGTGATGAAGATGTTTCGGATACCCCTAAAGAACTTACCAATGTGGATAATTTTATTATAGCTGATAATGCAACGGCATTAGCTGCGATGGAAGAAAAAGCTAAAAAAATGAATTTGATTGCAAAAGTTGTGACAGATCAACAGACAGGACAACCGAAAAGTGTTGCGAAGTTGCGCTCATCGGAAATTATGACGGGTATGTATTTTGATTATAATGTGGTGATTATTGGTGGAGAAACTTTTCCAAAACTTCCAGAAAAGCATGGCGAAGGAGGTCGAAACCAACATTATGCATTATCTTTTTTAAGTTCTATGGAAGGGTATACGAAAAAATGGGTATTGGCATCGATCGCAACCGATGGGCAGGATTTTATGGAAAACATAGGTGGTGCAATTGTTGACCATGAGACTTTGAAAAAAATTCGAGCGATGAATTTGGATATTAATAGCTCATTAGAGCATTTCGATAGTTATAATCTTCTAAATCAAGTGAAAGGTTCCATTGTAAGGATGAATTCAACTGGTACGAATGTCAATGATGTTATTTGCTTTATTGCTGAATGAGTCAGATTGCCAGCAATAAAAAATAAGCTCCAAGTAGTATTAGTATTGATCCTAAAAGATTGATGAAACTTTTCTTGCTACAGATTTTATTCATATTTTTCATTACTTTTTTATAGAAAAAAAGCCTGATGAGACCCATTGCGAAAATGACATATCCCATCAAAGTTACGGATAATGATAAAAGATCTTCTTTCCAGTAAGGATGTCCATAAATAATAGCGAGGCCAGCAACAAGAGGAATGATGCTGATAATAGTCATAAAAGCTTCGCTTATGCTGATTTCTTTTACTGTATTTTGAAGATGCTTTTTTCTAATAATGCAAGCAAGGCCTAAAAAAATAAGTGTCGTACCGATGAGTTTTCCAAGATAAATAGATAATGAAGTCATGATATTTTCCTTTTGTAGCTTTTTCTTTAATAAAAGATATACAAAAGTTTTGATCAAGTAATTTTATTATTAGTTTTTAGTTGTCTCAATAACAGGTGCAAGTTTTGGTGCTGTGCGTTCTTCATATTCTTTTCCAACATAATTGATAGCTTTAAGCCAGAAAGGAATGATTAAGATGAAAAGAACTAAAATTGCTGGAGAACATCCTATAGGAGTGGAGAAGAAAATTAAAAGAAGTTGCATCATTAGCGAAGAACCGGATTTTCCAAGACGTGAACCTACGCCGTCGATAGCTGCTTTTCCTTTTAATTTGTCTTCTTTTGATAAAGGAATCAGGGCCATTTCTTTTGTATTGTCGAAAATGGTAAATTTTGCGGCTCTTGAAAGACAGTTTTGAATAGAACCGAATAAAACAGCTAGCATTAGTGGTGTCATGCCAAAAATTGAGGCTTTTGTAAGGCCAAAATGTTTGTTGAAAAGGAAATAGAAGAATAAAGCTCCTGAAAGATACATAATAAAAGGGACCGTAGATGCTGCAATTTTCCATTCGAATTTTCTTATGAGGCCTCCGGAGATGAAAAAGGCTGTAAAAGTAGCAAAAATTCCTATGAAGGAGGTTACTTTACTCATATAAGCTGTGTAATCTGCGGGAGAAGGATAAAGTTCTTTAATTTGGGATTTCCATAGAACTTCTGAAAAGTTGATGATGGCATTATAGGCAAGAACTGTGACAGCGATATATAAAACATATTTGGATTTTAGAACATATGATACAGAGCTGCGAAGAGACATCTTAGGTTTTTTATTGATAGGAGAATTTGCTGATTGAGGTTTGGTTTTGTGCTCTGAGAAAACGTTATTATAAAGGCGATAATGGATGATGATGGCAAGCAGGGTTAATCCAACTACAAGCATGATAAAGAATAATAGCGTTTGATCCCAAGGTGTTTTGGCACCTAATTTAGCTGCAAAAGGAGTTATTGAAAAAGATGTTGCTGAAAGCTTGGTAGCAATGAGAGCTCCTAATTGTCCTGCTATAATTCCCGATGAATTTTTTCCGACTCCGAATAGTGGATAAAACCTTTTGGATTCTTGGATAGTAATAACGTCATTGGCAAATCCCCACATTAAAATTGAAAGCATTAAGGTGCTCCAAGATTCTGCAATGACATAGAAAAGAGCATAGACCCAATACCTTATAAGGGAGATCATCCCACTAAAGCCAACGGGTAGAATCTGGCTGAGGGAATCGGCAAATTTATGTAGGTGAAGAGATTCTCTATTAGGGTATAGGACTAAAATAAAAAATAGAAAAAATGAAATAAATCCAAGAGCTACAAAATAGAATAAATTTTCTCTTTTATGTTTATTGGCAAGTTTAGTGAACAGGGAGGTGACTAAAATAGCAGTTGGAAGCATTGCCCAAACTTTTAGAAATGGAATAACTTCGGCTCCGGATTTCGGTGCTGTAATAATAAGGGAATCTTTTAAAATTTTTAAGATGTGGTAGTTGATAGAGATAAGAAAAAAGAAAGCCAACATCGGGATGAACTTTACAAGTTCATAACGATGAATCGGCCACAAAAACGACCGAATTTTACTGAAACTCGACTCGTTTTGATCCATTATTTGTCCGATTTCTTATGGTTGTTTTCACAGCTTTTAATGCTTTTGTGTATATTTGACATTTATTTTATGTAGATGAGGAATTTTTTTCTATGAAAAAGATAGAAATCAGGTTTTTTATCCCTTTTTTTGATTTTATATCGTTTTTTTGTTATAATATTTGAAACTAAGGAGGTCCTTTTGAAAAATTTTTTTGAAAAGTATCTCTTTTCTTTATTCAAAATTTTTTTAGTCATTTTAAGTTTTTTAGCGATTTATCAATCAGACGTCTTACAAAAAAAGATTTTTCCTCAAAAATACTGGGAAAAGCAGGTTAATTTTTATAATTCAAGTATGCAGCTTTGTGATTGGAAAATACATAGTATTGAACTTGCAATTGAAAAAGAGAAAACGGTTTTACCTTGCGCTCTTAAAAAAGCAGCTTTGCATGCTCAAATTACACCTCAAACAGTTAAAGAGTGCGTAGAAAGTCAAAAAAAGAAAACTCAAGAAAAATTAAAAAAATATGTTGATGAAATAAAATCTTTGAAAAAAGAAAAACAGCATTTGAAGCTTAAAGTTAAAATATCTAAAGAAGAACTTCAGAAAGTAATGCCTAACGAGAATTAATTGAATGTCTTTTCAATGATTTCTTGTTGCTGTTCAATGGGTAAATTAATCTCTTGATCTTGAAGATCATGAATGGAAGAAATTTCGATTTCTTCGGATTCATAAATATTTTTATTTAAAAATTTTCCAAATAATTTGTTGTTATTATAAAGAATAAAAAACTCTTGGGGGGCTGTTCCTCCAGCTTGTTTTACACAAAACATTTTATTTTGATAATTATTAGAAAAAATGGATTGACCATCGAAAAGATATGAAAAATCTTTGTTATATAAGTAATGTAAAATGGTCGGCATGATGTCGATATGTGAAGAATAGAGAAGATTTTTGTTTATAGGAAGAGCTTGATTATTTGGAAACTTATATAAAATTGGAATGTTTGTTTGATAATTGTTGATATGGCTGGAGTGAAAGATGGCTCCATTTTCGTAGAATTCTTCTCCATGATCTCCCATAAATAAAATTAGAGAGGAATCGTAGAGGTTTTGACTTTTTAATGTGGATATAGCTGATCCAAATAGAGTATCAATGAAATTTACTGCATTTAGGTAGCGATTTTTAATAAGGGGAATGGTTTTCTTTGTAAAAAGGAGTTTAACGTAGTTGATATTGGGGACGAATGGTTTAAATTTATTAAAATTTTTTGGGAAGCTATATTCAGAATGCGTGGAATCTAAGAAAATGATGAAAATTTGTCCGGTTTGGGGATATTTGGGAATAGCGCTCTTTAAAGCTTTGATAGTTCTGATGTCACGAATGTAAGGTTTCTTATTGGTGTCATAACTTGAGAAAAAGCTGTCATAAAGAGGTTTTTCTTTTCCGAATAAAAGAGTGTCTAAATGAAAATAAGAAAGTTCTGCGGAAGAGAAAATATGTAGTTTGTATCCTGAGTTTTTTAAAATTTGTAAAGGAAGAGCCCCATTAAGATTGCGATGTTTTGCTTTTTCCCAATGAAAGGCGTGTTGAGAATGAAAAATAGTAAACCAAGAGATTTGTGTAGCATTAGCATTGGAGAGAGTTTTTTTGATGGGAAGGCAATCTTTTTGATATTGAACAAGATGGGGTGTTGTCGTTTCATTTATACAATCTGCTCGAAAAGCTTCAGATATAAAGATGTAGATATTGGGTTTGTGTTCAAGTTTTTGAATAGATTCATTTGCAAAGCAAAAGTCTTTGTCTGAAGGGGGAGGGGGAAGGCCGTTTAATTTGAATTTATTATTGTTGATTCTTATAAGAAAAGAGGCAAGAGGTAGTCTTTTCTCATATTTTTCTAAAATAGATTTATCAATACATGATTGAGGGATAAGGCTGAAAATCAGAGTGATCAAAAAGGCTGTTAAAGTAGTCTTGATTTGTGTTTTTAAAGGAATTATCCATTGTTTTCTTTTTGAATAAATACTTAAAGTCGAGTAGAAAATAATTGCAAAAATGGGAGTAAAGAAGAGAATGGTGAAGAGAATAGATAAAGTTGGTTTAGCGATAGCTGTTGCTCGAATAGAGGGT
>DAOTHK010000028.1:8887-12096 GCA_035447625.1 Chlamydiales bacterium | reverse complement strand
CGTCAAGATCGGCTCGGATCCTCTGGCGACGGCTGAGGACTTTATGAAAAAACATATTCTTTTTTGCTTATTTCTATTAATGAATATTTCACTAATGGCATCTCCTTTAACAGAAGATGAAATGAAAAAAATTCAAGTAAGACAACCCAATTGGAGAGTACAAGTTGTAAAAAAATATCCAAATGGTATGAATGAAGCGATTCTTTTTTTCAAACCTCTTGCGAATAATAAAGAGGTTCCTATTAAGCAGTTAACTTTTTTTGCTAATGGATCTCCGAAGCAAGAAACTGATTTGATTTATGTGAAAAAAGATTCAAAGGCTTTTGAACAATGGAAAAGCGAATTTGTTCCTCATGGTATTTGCATAGATTTTCATCAAAATGGAAAAATTGCTAAAGTATCTAATTTTGATAAGGGCATTTTTCATGGAGCTGTGAAAACTTTCTATGAGAATGAAAAACAGCAAGCAAGTTTGCAATATGCTTTTGGAGTATTGGATGGCGAATCCTTTATTTATTATGAAAATGGAAATTTAAAAGAAAAAGCGCTTTATCAGAAAGGCTTATTGGATGGAATTGTCCAAACTTTTTATGAAAGTGGTCAGAAAGCATCTGCTGTTCCCTATAAAAATGGACAGATGGAGGGAAAAGTTGTTTCTTGGTATTCAACAGGTTTGCTTCAAACGGAAAAATATTATAAGAAAGGACAATTACACGGATCTGAGAAGAATCCAGCTCTTGTCGGCTATGATGAAAAGCAGAATTTAGTAGAAGTTTTAAATTTCTTCGAAGGAAAGGCCGAAGGAAGACATATGGTATATCATTCTAATGGAAAGAAAAAATATGAAGTGATGTACAAAGATGGAGTGAAAGAAGGAAAAGAAAAATTCTTTTCAGAATCCGGGGAATTGATTGGAGAAGGCTCTTTTCGTAAAGGGATTCCTTTTGGAAAACATTATAGAAATTATTCAACAGGAGAAACTTTTTTCGTAGCTAATTTCGATTCAGAAGGAAATATGAAACAACCTGTTACAGAATATAGTAAAGATCAGACTCCTCTTAGAATTTATCGCTTGATGAATAATCAGTTAGAAGGTGTTTGCAAAGAATTTTCTGAAAGTGGAGCTCTTATTAAGGAGTATTTTTATAAGAATGGTCAGTATGAAGGCGAACAGAAAGAATATTTTCTTTCCGGAGCTCTAAAGCTAAAATCTCATTATAAAGAAGGTAAACGAGAAGGTCTTTATGAGCAGTGGTATGAAAATGGTCAATTAGCGCAAAAGGCCTTTTTAAAAGAGGATAAATATCATGGTGAGATGCTTGCCTATTATCAAAATGGGGTTTGTCAAAGAAAAGTGCATTATACTGAAGGAGTCATTGATGGTAAGCATGAAGAGAGATATGAAAATAATCAGATAAAAATTCATGCAAGTTATGCTCATGGGGAACCTGATGGTATGCACGAACATTTTAATGAACAGGGGTTCTGTTTGTTAAAAGCCCATTTTTCGAAAGGGAAACTTGATGGCGAGTTTTATTCTTACTATGATAATAGACAATTGAAAGAATCTTTATCTTATAAAAATGGTGTGTTTCATGGCAAACAACAGTGGTTTTATGAAAATAATCAAATGCAAAAAACAGCTTTTTATAAGGAAGGAAAAATTGACGGAGTTGTGGAAACATTTTTTGATAATGGACAGTTGGCAGCCGTGCAAGAATTTAAAGAGGGTTTGCCACAAGGAACACATATTGAATATTTTGCTCAGAAAGAAGCTTCTGAAAAACAAGTTTCTAAAATGTCTAATTACGATAAGAAAGGCAATTTTCATGGAGATCAGAAAAGTTACTACCCTTCAGGTCAGGTGCAAGCTCATTTGCAATATGAGCATGGACTTATGGAAGGTAAGAAAACTTTATATGATGAAGTAGGACAAATAGTTGAAGAGGCTAGCTATCGAAAAAATCAACTTGAAGGACGTTTTAGACAAAATCTTCCCGAACAAAGAGAAGTCGTTTTTCATTATCACAATAATTTAAAAAATGGCATTCATCAAGTTTATAGTTTTCATGAAGGACAAAAATATAAAGTACTTGAAGTTGAATATAAAGATGATCAATTGCATGGGCTTGCACAGGAATATTCAGAAAAGGGAGTTTTATTACTACAAACTGAATATCGAAATGGTGTTAAGGAAGGCCTGGAGATGCAATATTACTTGAACGGTGCTAAGCATTTGGAAATCTCTTATATAAATAATCAAAAAAATGGAATAGCTAAACAATATTATCCTACAGGGGAGCTTTATAAAGAGATTTCATTTATTCAAGATCGAAAATCAGGCCTTGAAAAAACTTACTATAAATCTGGTGCATTAGCAGGACAGTCTAATTATGTTGAAGATGTTTTAGATGGAATGATGAAACATTTTAATGAACAAGGTCATATTGTTTTTGAAGCAGAGTACATTCATGGAAAGCGTCATGGAAAAATGACCAAATATTTTGAAGATGGTTCTCCGTATATTGAGCAATACTTTGTTGATGATAAACTACATGGAACAAAAACCAAGTATGATAAAAATGGAGAAGTGGTCATCCAGAATTTTGATCATGGTCTTTTAATCGATTAAAGGAATTTTAATTGATTAATTGAAAAGCAGTTTCAGAATTGATCTGAAGCTGCTTTTTTATTTCTTCTTCTGAAATTTTTTTGACTTTTGCAAGACAACTCATGGTTTCTAAAATGTAGCAAGGCTCATTTTTTTTACCTCTTTTGGATTGAGGAGCAAGGTAGGGAGCATCTGTTTCGATAAGAAGATTTTCTAAGGGAATTTTTTCTGCAACAGCCCTTAAATCCTGGCTTTTGGGGAAGGTCAAAATGCCACTAAAGGAGATAAAAAAGCCTTTTTTTGTAGCTTTTAGCGCTTCATCTAAAGAACCTGTAAAACAATGTAAAATTCCTCGTTTTTCTAATGGATGGCTTTCAAGGATATTGAATAAGTCTGAAAAGGCTTCTCTACAATGAATGATTAGAGGCAATTTTGATTGGTTAGCAAGTTCAATATATTTAATAAACAAGGTTTGTTGAACTTTTTTCGTTTTTTCATAGTAATAATAATCAAGACCGGTTTCTCCAATGGCAACAAGTTGATTGTTTTGGGATTCTTCTTGAATTTTTTCAAAAAAAAGATCGTTATCAGAGGCATC
>DAOTHK010000028.1:0-8877 GCA_035447625.1 Chlamydiales bacterium | reverse complement strand
AGTTGTTGCTGCAGCTAGAAATAGATTTTGAGGAAAAAGTTTTTTTAGTTCTTTTGCTTTTTCATATTCACAAAGATTTGTGCAAACGCAAATCATTTTTTTGACATTTACATCAATTGCTTTTTTAATAATTTCTGTTGATTGTGAAATGGTATTATCCATTGTTATGTGGCAATGAGTATCGATAATTGTCATAATAACCTCTGTTTTAAATATATTAATTGAACTCTCTTTCCAACAAAACTAAAAAAATGGCATGATGAAAAAAAAGAAGAGAGAAAGATATGTCTTTAATAAGTAGTTTTTTTCAAGCGGATCTTTTTGGGAAATTTATTTATCTGCTGTTGTTTTTTTTATCATTTATTTCTTGGATTGTTTTAATACAAAAAATTTTGATGGTTCGTGTTATTTTGAAAAAATCGGAAAGTTTGCATGCATTTTTTATTCGAAAAAGTGAATGTTTTCTGCAGTTGGATAAAGAATCCGTGGAAAAAATTGAGCATCCCTATAAGGATCTATTTTTTTCTTTGAAAAATAAGACGTTGGAGCTTTTGAATAAAAATCGTTATTTTTCAAATCCAAAAAAAGATGTGTTTTTATCGGCAGTAGATGTGGAACATGTTGCTTCTCATTGTGAAGTTACAGTTGCTTTGATAATAAAAAGAATAGAGAAAAATCTTTTTGTTTTACCAACAGTTGTTACATTGGCTCCTTTTTTAGGTCTTCTTGGGACTGTATGGGGGATTTATTTAACTTTTAATCAGATTTCTTCAGGATATTCATTAAGTAACTTACTGGTATTAAAAGGCATTTCCATGGCTTTGATTACGACGGTGCTCGGATTGCTTGTCGCAATTCCTGCATTGATTGCCCATAACTACATTAGAAATGCATTGAAGGACTTAACTAAAGAGATGTTGGCTTTTTCTCATGCCATGATTTCAAAGGTTCAAATTCAATATCAAAAAGTTGATGATCGTTATGAGTAAGAAAATTTTAGATCTTTTTAATGAAGAAGAAACAGATTCATTAAATTTAACACCTTTGATTGATGTGATTTTTGTTGTGCTGGTTGCTTTTATTTTAATTGCACCATTGCTTCAACTTGAAAAGATTGAATTGGCTCAGGGAGGACATAAAAAAACATTTTCAGCTCCTGAACAATCTTCTATTTTTATTTCTGTGATGCCGGATCATTCAATTTTGATTAATAAGAAAAAAATTCCTTATTCACATTTAAAGCAGGAACTTGTGTTTTTAAAAAAACAACATCAGGGCATTGTCCCGCAATTAGCCTATGATGAAAAAGCTTCTTTTGGAATGTATCAGAAGGTAAAAAACACATTGGAAGATGTTGGTTTTGATGAAATGGATGTTTTGTTAAGATGAAGGGTAAAAAAAGCATTATTAGGATTGAACTGTACTATGTTGAAAGAGCTTAATACAAAAACATTTTATAAGATGTGCTCTTTTGTGGTTTTAGGTCATTTATTTGCTTTATCTTTATTGAGTGGAAGCTCATACCCTAAGAAAAGCAGAAAAAAGATTAAGATTAATGAATATGTTGTTCAAAAACCAAAAGTTATTCATAAAAAACAAGTACTTCAAAAAACTGTTTCTTTGAAAAAAAATCCCGAAAAACCCTTAATACAAAAGGCTGCAATTTCTAAGCCTAAAATGCCTAATAAGCCTACTTTGAAATCAAAAGTTTCTAAAAAGGAAATCGTACCGAAAGAGCCACGTGTTTCTCTTTCCAAATTGCATGCTTTAGAAAAATCTTTAGAAAAAATCTCAAGTTATACTCCTGAAAAATCATTTGAAAAATTAGATATAAGTCATTCTGTTTCAGAACCAATTATTTTAACTTCTATCGAGCCTTCTCATGAGGAGGCCGCAAAAAGAATGATTGAACAATTAAAAGAAGCTCTGATTATTCCTGAAAAGGGGAATGTAAAAATTTCGTTTTGTGTTGATGAAAAAGGTCAAATCTCTGATATTCGTTTGCTTCAATATGAAAGTATTAAAAATTGGCAGTATATTAAAAAAGAATTGCCTAAACAATATTTTCCATGGTTTAATCAAACAAAAAGAGAAACAATTATAATAAATTTTATCAGCAATTAATATGAAACTTTTAAAAACTTTTCTTATTTTTTCCTTTTTTCCTTTGATGATATTGGCTCAGGAATATGATGTTGTTCTGCAAAGAGAAAAAATACTACCTAGTGTTCTTATTGGGAGCATTCAACAAAAAAAAGAAGAAAAATTATTATCTACTTTTTTGAATGTATTGCAATCGGATATTAGACTAAGTGGTTTGTTTCATGAACCTGATTTGTTAGTTGTATCTCATGAGGATTCAAGTAAGTTAAAAGATGGCTGGTTACAAGATTATGCTGTTTTTATGAAATATCAAGATTCAAAGTTTTTTTTAGACGTTTATGAATCAAAAAATCGAACAAAATTATTTTCTTTGAATTCAGATGTTTTGAAAACTTCATCAAATACTAGAAAGATTGCACATGCTTTATTTGATCAAATGGTGTTTCGATTATTGAATAAAAAAACGATTGTCAATTCTCGCATTTTATATACCGTTCGATCTAAAAAAGATGAAGAATTCATTTCGGAAGTTTGGATGTGTGATTACGATGGTTATAATGCAAAGCAATTAACTTATGAAAAATCATATGGTGTGAATCCAATTTTTGTTCCTAATCGATTTGGGTCTTCCCACTATATTTTTATCTCGTTTAAGAACGGTCAATCGAAATTGTTTTTAGGAAGTCTTGATGGAGATAAAATATTTCCTATTATGCCTCTTAAGGGAAATCAGTTGTTGCCTTCCATTAGTTTGTCTGGAGATAAATTGGCTTTTGTTTCCGATGCTTCAGGAAGAGCAGATTTGTTTGTGCAACATTTAAATAAAAATGGAGTTTTTTTAGGAAAACCACAGCAAATTTTTTCTAAACCCCGATCAATACAGGCTAGTTCTAGTTTTGCACCAGATGGTAAACAAATAGTCTTCGTTTCGGATAAAGATGGATCGCCTCGATTATATCTTATGGGGCTTGGTCAAAATAGAGCTTCTTCCAGACCAAAAGTTGAATTGATTTCTTTAAAAAATCGTCAGAATGGATCTCCTTCGTGGTCCTATGATGGAAGGAAAATTGCCTTTGTTGCTAAAACTGAAGGGATTTATCAAATTTGGATTTATGACCTTGAAACAAAAGAAGAATGGCAATTAACGAAAGGATTAGAGAATAAAGAAAATCCTTCCTTTGCAAAAGATAGTCTTCATCTGGTATATAATACAGAAGGAAAAGAAGGGGCAAAACTATATTTAATTAATCTTATGGATAAAAAACCGATGCTCATAACGAAAGAACATCAAGAGTGTCGCTTTCCAAGTTTTGAACCATAAAATAAAAGGATTGTTATGAAAAAAGTAGGAATTTTTTCACTCACGTTATTATTAACAATGAGTTTTTTTTCATGTCAAAAAAATTCTAATGAGACATGGGAAAATGTTAAAACTGCGGGTAATTATCTTCATAAAGGAATAGATTCTTTATGGAGTGGTGATAAGGACTCGAAATTATTAGGTTTGAATAGTCAAAATGATGGGCCGCAAGAAGAAGATTATTTGCCATTAGAGGATTCTGATCTTAGATCGCAATTCAAAGCAACAGATACTGCTATAGCACAATCTTCAAAAACAGCAAAAAGTGGAATTCCTAATTATGCTCATTATAAAAAACCATCTAACAATACAGCTTCGATATTTAAGAATATTTATTTTCCACCGGATGGTCATGTAGTACAAGAAAAAGAAGATTTGCAAATTATTGCGGATATTGTGCGTTTTTTAAAAAAGAATCGCTCAGCAAATTTAATTATCGAAGGACATTGTGATGAAACGATGCCAGCTTCATATAATATGGCGTTAGGTACTAGAAGAGCAAATCAATTGAGAGTGTTATTGATTAAGCAAGGAGTAGATTCTAATCGTTTGTTTACAGTTTCTTATGGAAAAGAAAAGCCTATAGCATTAGGGCATACTAAAAATGATTGGGCTAAAAATCGTAGAGTAGAATTTAAATTATACGAACGGTAATCATGAAAAAACTGATTTTTTTATTTTCACTTATTGCTTTAAGTTCTTGTTCGCCGATCAAGACTTCTCCTAAAGAAGAAAAATATCAACTTGAGCTTACTTTGCATGAGGTTCAAACAAATTTGGATGATTTAAGGCATGATTTGAATAGTTTTAAAACAGAAATTCAAATTGTAGATGCTAGAATACGTCATCAAGAACTTGCTATGAACGATCTAAAACAAGAACATACCAATCAATTGGTTCATAAACTTGAAAGTTTATCGAAGCAAGTGCAAACACTTGAGCAAGCAAGGACAATAGATAGAACACAATTAAGTCATATTATCGAGGATTTGAAAAGTGTTACAAACAAAATTAATGAGACTACTGTTGCAATCGTTCAGCACAAAAAGAAGTTGAATCTTTTTGAAAAATATTTGTCTAAACAGGATGAATCTTTAAAAGAAGTGGCTTTTTTGAAAGGGACTTTAAAGGATCTTCTTACTCAGTTAAAACAGGAAGTGGAATTTGAACAATATACAGTTCAAATGGGAGATTCTTTAGATAAGATTTCTAGAAAATATAATGTTTCAATTGAGAAAATTAAAGAGATTAATGCATTAGATAATGATTTAATT
This sequence comes from Chlamydiales bacterium, assembly GCA_035447625.1. GTDB lineage: Bacteria > Chlamydiota > Chlamydiia > Chlamydiales > SM23-39 > DAOTHK01. The sequence goes on along the minus strand of DAOTHK010000028.1, from coordinate 4,140 downwards.
GTAATTGGTCAAAAATTGAAATTACCTATAAGTCGATAGTTTTTTAGCAGCTGGAAAATGCTCTAGCTGCTTATTTGAATAAATTTCTTTGCTTTTTTTTTCATTTTTTTTTAATTTTTTCATAATAAATGTGAAAAAGGTGAGATTAAAATGGTTCAGAAAAAAAGAATTCTCTTAATTGAAGATGAAGAAGATATTGCAACAATAATTAAACTTCAGGCTGATATTGAAGGTTATAGACTTTATGTGGAAGTTGATGGAATTAATGGTCTAAGAGCGATTGAAAGAGAGCAGCCTGACTTAGTTATTTTAGATGTTATGCTTCCTGGAATGAGTGGTTTTGATCTTTGTCGTAAAATGAAGAATAACATTCATTTAAAAAGCATACCTGTAATTATTTTATCAGCAAAAAGTGAAGAAATTGATCAAGTGCTTGGTCTTGAGCTAGGTGCTGATGATTATGTTGCTAAACCTTTTTCTCCTAAAGTGCTTTTTTCTCGAGTAAAAGCAATTTTACGAAGAGGGAAAGATATAGAGAAAATTCAAAAAAATCTATTGTTTGGTGATTTTGTTCTTGAAGTAGATAGATATCTTTTAAGAAAGAACGATCAAATGATTCCAATTACTCTTTCAGAATTTGGTATTTTACGCAGACTGTTGGCGAATCGAGGTAAAATTTTAACTCGGAACCAGCTTTTAGATGATGTGAATAATGATGATTCTTTTATTGTAGATCGAAATATTGATGTTCATATTGCTTCATTAAGAAAAAAATTAGGTAAGGGCATTAAATGGATAGAAACGGTTCGGGGAGTAGGATATCGTTTTTTAGAAAGAGATCCAAATGGTCAAATTGTTTAATTATTTAATAACAGTTAATTTTATTAAATAATATTGGACAAAGAATAATTTTTTTTTTAGTTTGTGGTTAATTGAGTAATATTTATTTTTTGTCGAGGAGGAAAGATGAAAAAGATCGTATTTTCTCTTGCTATAGTTTCTATGATGGTTATGGGGTGTCAATCTAAAGCTGGAACAGGAGCATTAGCAGGGGGTGCTTTAGGTGCTGGTGCAGGTGCTCTGATTGATGGAGGAACTGGTGCAGCTATTGGAGCAGGAGTAGGTATCGTTAGTGGAGCATTGATTGGACATGCTTTAGATGAACAAGATCGAAAAATTATGAAAAGAACTAGCCCAAGAACCGTTGAAAGAATGGATCGTGGCGAACCTTTGACGATCAGCGATATTATTCGTTTATCAGAAGGTGGAGTTAGTGATGAGACGATCATTGATTATATTAAGCAAACACGTACAAGATATACTCTATCTCAAGCGCAAGTAAATCGTTTGAGAGAAGGTGGAGTTAGTCGTCGTGTTATCAATTATATGGTTGACACTGGTAGATAATTTTTATCAGGCATATTTTGAAAAAATGCTTTTCAAAATATGCCTTTTTTATCACCATGGTAAAAAGTATGATGTAAGAGAATTATCATGGTACACATTTCAGATAAGCGTTTAGCGATTTCATATAAAAAATTTTCCAAAAGCATATTTGAAAAATTTGTTAAAGTTTCTCGTTTTAATTTTCTTTTTAAGTTTTTTTTCGCTGTTGCCTTTATAGTTGAAGTGTTCTTTTTGATTAGTTTGCTTCCGATGTTTAGTCATTCAATCTTTTTGGCTATATTGATAGGGGCAGTATTGTTTACGGTGTTTTCATTTTTTGTTTTATATTTTTATTATGAAGCACGGAAACCGGAGCAGTTTTTTGAACTGAAAGAACGTTTTTTGGAACTCTGTCGAAGCAATAGCTCCATTCCAAATGGGGCGGTTGAACATCATTTATCAATAGCGGAATGCGCCTTGCAATTTATTCATTTTTTAAATGGAAAGGAAGATTCTATTCTTGTTTTTCCAAAATTTTTATCTAAATTCATGCAGCCTATTAGTAGATTTTTTCATAAAGAAGATTTACTGAAATTCAAAGAGTCTTTTTTTTATGCAGCTATTGAGGAATATATACAGCAAATTAAATCTATGCCCACAGACATAGAGGTTCATGCTTCTTTGGCTGGAACTTATGTTAGATTGGCAAAGCTATATCAGGATAGTTTGAGTGACGGAAGTTATTCACGCAAAATTCTTGCGAATGTCGAAGAAAGATATCAGCAAGCAATGCAAAAAGCTATAGAGGAATATAAGATTATTTCTGATTTTGCTCCTAACGATCCTTGGGTACATGCTCAGTTGGCATCAAGTTATCATACTCTCAATTTGAAAAAAGAAGAAACTGTCGAGTATGAAAAAATATTAAAATTCAGCCCAAACGATAATGAAGTAAAGTATCGATTGGGAGTCTTATATTTTGAATTAGGTAATCATGCGCAAGCTTTGAAAATTTATGAAGATCTTTTGGATGCAGGCTTTAAAAAAGCATATGATTTAATTTCCTGTTACGGAATAGGGCAGGAATGCATGATCGAACAAAATGATTATTAATTTTTTCTAATTTCTCAATATTAAGAATAACTATTTACAAGACAGTTCTTTCTTTGCATAATACTTTCCAATCAATGAAGTTTATTGATTTTAAATGCTATTTATATTCTTATTTAGTCTTAGAGAAGAATGACTATATTGAGTAATTTTTACAGGTGTCTTATATGAAAAGTAATCAACCACTTCTTCAGATCATTACAGTGTTTCTATTGGCTTTTTCCTCGGTAGTTGGAGCTGAAACATTGAAGCTTCCTGAAGTGAATCAAAAACAAGATGCATTATTTATGCGAAGAATCATCGAGTTTTGGGAAGAAGAAGAATATGATCTTGTAAAATTACAGATTGAAGAATATTTGGTTCAATATCCTAAAAGTCCATTAAAAGATCATATGCTTTTGGTTTTGGGTGATTTAAGTATGCAGCAAAAGGACTATGCTAAAGCGATTGAAGGTTATGAAGGGATACAGAGTTGGGATGTTAAAGAAAAATGTTATTTGAATTATTTGCAAGCATTGTACGAAGTTAAGGATTATGTTTCTTTGGAAAGAGAAAGTAAAAAATATTTATCTTTGGAAAATGTAGATGATGCAGGTTTTGTTAGAGCAAATTATTATTTTGCTGAAAGTTTATTCTATCAATTTCTTAATGAAGGGAATATAGAAGTTAAAAATCTCTTATCTAAGCAAGTAGTTTCATTATATGAGATATTGAAGGATTCAGAATATAAGAATGCTGTATTAAGTTCTTTATCTCAGATGTATGATTTATTGGGAGATAGTCAAAAAGCTTATAATGTGAATTTGGTGCTTGCAGAAGAATTACCTGATATGCGGGAGCATTTTTTATATAATGCGGCATGCAAGGCTTTGGCATTTGATAAAAATAAAGCCTATGAGTTGTTTTCCAAAGTTTGTCAGGAAGGCAATGAATATGTTGTAAAAGCGGCATATAATCGAATTTTGCTATTAAATCATTTTCAAAAGTACCAAGAAGTGATCGATGAAGCGAATGGTTTTTTTGAACTGGTTAAAGCTGAAGAATATCCACAAATTATTTTTCTTAGTGGAAAAGGTTATTTTGAGCTCGGTGAGTTTGAAAAATCTCAAAATCAGTTAATGCAGTTTGTTTCTTTAAATCCTGAAAACTCTGCAGAGAACAAATCCTCATTAATGATGCTTATGCAAATAGCTTCCACACAAAAGCAAATTGAATTATACAATAAGTTTTTTTCATCATTTGAAAAAAATTATTCTAATGATCCCGAGTTAGGAAAAGGGTATCTTGCAAAAGCGATGCTGTATAAAGAAAAAAATGAATACGATAAAGAATTGGACATATTGCAAGAAATCGAAAAGAAACATCCTCAAGGATCATTACTTGAAGAATTGCAATACGAATACATTGTAGCTCTTTATAATACAGAAAAATATGAAGAAGCAAGAAGAAGGGCAATACTTTTTATTGAAGATTATCCTAAAGGATCTTTTATTAAAGATTGCTATAAGTTATTAGTGAATACGTCGATTTTTTATGCATCTCAAAATATTGAAGATTCTTCAAGAGTGAGTTCAAAACTGCAACTTGCACAAGATTTGGAGCTTGCTTTTGCCGCCGTCGGAGATCACCACATAGTTCGAAGAG